>CAZCGI010000058.1:0-9475 GCA_964498145.1 uncultured Syntrophaceae bacterium | reverse complement strand
TTCTAATATGTCAATATTTTTTGCCGCATTCCCCGTTGATGAAATCTTTTTTGAATGCATAGAAACTTTTTGAAAATAACCCTTTGAGATACAACCAATCAGATATCTCTGATTCATGCCGAATCGCTGTTTATCCGGCTAACCAGTTTTTTCGAGACCATCATCATACCAACCACGTCAATGGCATTTCACTTGATGAAAATTCGTCGTTATTGTTCTATAATGCCACGATGAATATCACGCTGCCACAACACAAAACTAAAATTGTCTGCACGATCGGTCCGTCATCACGGTCAGAATCAACCCTGCGGGCATTGATTCGTAGCGGCATGACCGTGGCACGACTTAATTTTTCCCATGGCAGCTTTGAGGAACATGCACAGGATATCCTGTCCATAAGAGCAGCCGCAGGCCTCGAAGGCAGATCCGTCGCTATCCTCGCCGATCTGCCCGGTCCGAAAATCAGAATCGGCAAACTTCAAACAGAACCAATGGAACTGTCGAAAGGTGATGAAGTTGTTTTGACCACCGAACCTGTCATCGGAACGCCTTCTCTGATTTCGGTTAACTATGAGAGGCTCGGGGAAAGCGTGTCTCCGGGCAGTATCATCTATCTGAATGATGGATTCATCGAACTCCGCGTCGTCACGGTTCAAAGGACGGCGGTTCGATGCATAGTAACGATCGGCGGACAGGTCCTCTCAGGCAAAGGCCTCAATATTCCCGGCGCTCCATTGTACATAGCTCCCTTGACACCGAGAGACTTTGAAATTATGGAATTTGCTATAGCGAAAGAAATCGATACCTTCTGCGTTTCCTTTGTCGAGTCTGCTGACGAAATCCTCAAGGTGAAGGAATTCGGCCGTGAGAAAGGTAAGCATCTATACGTTGTCGCAAAGATCGAGCGGGCCGGTGCAATCGATAACATCGAGGCCATCCTTGACGCAACCGATGCCGTCATGATTGCCCGGGGAGATCTGGGTGTGGAAGTACCGATTGAAGATGTCCCCATTATTCAGAAGGAACTCATTCACAAGGCCAACCTTTACTGTCGGCCGGTCATTATCGCTACGCAAATGCTGGAATCGATGGTGGACAATACTCGTCCGACCAGAGCAGAAGTAACCGACGTGGCCAATGCCATTATGGACGGAACCGACGCTGTCATGCTCTCCGAAGAAACGGCGATCGGGAAATATCCCTCACAGACCGTGACAATGATGGCGCGAATTGCCTCATCATTCGAGAGACAGCGGGGTAAAATAAAATGGTCTTCGGCACTGCAGGATCAGCTGAAACAGGATCTCCGGAACAAGCAGATCACTATTCCCGACACCGTGTCACTCAACGTCGTTGAGGCAGCACAGGCACTCAGGGTTCCGTTTATCCTCACACCAACGTCGCTGGGCACGACGGCAAGAAGAATTTCCCGGCTGAAGCCGAACAGCTGGATTCTCGCCTTTAATAACAACGAAACTGTCTGCAATTTTATGTTACTTTCGTATGGTGTCTACCCTGTTATGATGAATACGAACGACAAAGCCTGGCAAAAAGGCATTCTCGAAAAGCTGAGAGAAGCCGGTTTGATCCGTCCCGGCGACAGAATTATCCTGACAGAAGGGAAATTTTCCGGTGAATTCGGAGGCACCGATTCACTGGGGATAATGACAGTATCATAAATATGTCCACTTTCGGATTTGTATTATGACACTTTCATAACGTTGAAATGCTACTGCTAAAAGAATTTGCGCAGTACGGGAGTCTATTTTACGAAACCACAACGGTAAAATGTAACGACACAAGATTCCTATGCAATGGTCGCTCACACGTTAACACAGAAGGATGAAACGATTCCATTTACCCGAAATTTCCGATCAACACTGGTGCCCGAAGCCGCTTCGTGACGGAGCCACTGCTTTTCTTCAATACTTCGAGAATGTGAGTAATGTTTTCAGCACCACATCGTCGCTAATCCGCCATGCCATGGAACGGTGCGGTGTCCGACGGGTCGTTGATTTCTGCTCAGGCAGTGGCGGACCATGGATTCGTTTGCATTGGTTATTCCACGAGAAGGAACGATTCCCCATAACAATTTGGCTTACAGACAAGAATCCGAATGTGGAATGTCTCCGGCAGGCACAAGTAATATCCCGTAACGGTCTCGACTTCTATCCCGACTCAATCGATGCCACGAATGTTCCCGATGAACTCACAGGATTCAGGACCTTTTTCAATTCTTTTCATCATTTCAATCCTGATGAAGCCCTTTCGATACTCCGAGATGCCGTCGCCAAGCGGCAGGGCATCGGCATTTTTGAGGCCACCGAACGGAATGTTATGGCCATTCTGCAGATCATTTTACTGCTTCCCGCTTCCGTCCTTGTTCTGATGCCCTTTATTCGTCCTGTTCGTCTCTCCCTGCTTTTCTGGACATACATCATTCCGCTGCTTCCCTTTATCATTACCTATGACGGCGCCATCTCATCACTTCGGACCTATACACCGAAAGAATTGGAGAATCTTACAGAAAAGGTAACGGATGATTCCTATGTGTGGAAAATAGGAAGGCAACCGGTTCCCAATCTCCCTAGAACCATTACATATTTAATTGGCTATCCGATTACTGATGATGGACCTTCATCATGAGTGGACGATTTGCATCTCCTGACGAATGACAATGGCACTTTTGGGTGAAAATGTCTCTCAGAAAATGATTGGGACAGAAATGATCAGGCCGTTGAGAAACTTCAACCATGAGACTGTTCAAAAATGTCCATATGCAATGCACCCGAAACTCTGAGAAATGATTAGTGCTTTTGGATACGTCGCAGTGATGAAGGATGAGGGTAATCCCGACGAGTCGGGACAGATAGACGTTTTTTAACAGTTTCTGATCTGCTCAATGCATGTGATTTTTAGCAGTGGTGAATGTCTCCATAAATTCGGCAATGGATCGCGACAATGCCTCAATCTGACGTATCGTATTTCTGATATGCTGGCGGGCATCGTGATCTTTTATATATCCGGCGACTGACTGGATCACTTGAAAGTTTTTGTCGATATTCTTCTTCATGTCGCCAATCTTTGCATAAACGAGAGCTTGATACTCTCCCTTATATTCTTCTTTGACATACTGTCCTACTGTTAAAAGATCCGAGTTCAGGTATGACACCATGATGATTTCCCTGAGTTCCGTCGTGACTGATTTCAAAAAATACGATTCACTGAGATTCGTTTCCGCACATGAAGATTCTATTTGTGTGAGCTTTTTAAATAGGGTCACCAAGTTTTGTAATGTATTTCCCGTATCCATTATTTTGTCGATCCTTATCTATGATTTTTCGATAGTCATTGTGTGGGATTCTATGCAAGAATAATATAAACTTTCAAGCGATATTTCTCAAACCGCTCAATATTGGCTTCAGCGGCAATCATCTTTATCTTGACATTGATTTTATCAAGGGTTTCGTCTATATATACATCTTTATTCTCATTGTTACGTTATAAGGAACAGGAAGCGTGATTGACCACAAAACCTCCATACCAATAATCGTAACCGTTCTGGTGGTGTTTGTTCTTGCCGTTACTGCGGTCGCGGAAACGGTTTACGACATTCAGTGCGCCTGTTATAAAAACAGAAAAAATGCGCTGCACCTGGTCCAACACCTTCGTGAACTGGGTCTACCGTGGTACACAATCCCGATGAAGAAGTCCACCCGTTTCATTCTCGATCTTAACGTCACTTCGTCGGAACTGACATCGTTTATCCAAAAATATCCTGAATTTGTCGATGCATTTCTCGTAAAGGATTACTGGAACCTTCCCCGTCCACAGCCCGAAGTGATAGACCCGCTCCCGCCGAGAGACAAATTTATTACCGTCATGGCGCCATACATGCAACTGCAATACAAGAAAGGTTATTACAACAGGGATAACCTTTCCATGCCGAGGGAAAAGGCCGAAATGTATACGGGGTTTATTTACGATGCTTCATCCTATTATGAACTTGACCCGTTCCTTCTATTTGCCGTAGGAAACTTCGAAACATATTTTCGCAACATGTACGGGGATCTGGACCGCATCAAATTCAGCACACCCGACCCCGCTCAAGGCATCTTTCAAATTCTTAAATCAACGTGTAATGACATCTATCGGGATATGAAGCAAAAGAATGTGCCCCATACACCAACGGAACCTCCCGGAAATTTTCTCCGGCTCCCTAAAACGCAGGTGTATTTTGCTGCACACCATCTCAATAATCTCCTTAGCCGACAATTCAATAACCGCTATATGGCACTGCTCGCCTATAATTCGCCACACCTCAGGAACTATAAATATGCTCGGTTCGTCATGAGATACTATCAGAGGGCAATCGACCATTATATAGAATCATCGAGTCAGGTCAGGGCGGAAGCTCCAACTCCGGCAATTTCTGAGAACAGCCATTCCTTGGCATCGACAACGATACGGTTTCTGCAATAATGAGAGGAATCAACGGCATGATATATGAATATTCATTTCTCTGCACCGGAAACAATACTCCCATTAATGCCATTTCTTATATGTCCATTAAACGTCAAAGGGTATGAATCACATGTCGGCTCTTGCCCACATTCCTGCCGTCATCAGGCTTGCATTTGTCTTCGTTTTCATTCTCATCTGTATCAGAAAGAAACTGTCGCTGGGAAATGCTTTCCTGATCGGTGCAATCGCCCTCGGTCTCGCATTCGATCTTGGCCCGACCGCTATCGCCCGGGCGGTGGTCGCATCGGTAATGGATCCAAAAACACTCGCTCTTGCCGTCGTTGTTTCCCTGATCCTCGTCCTGAGCGACAGCATGGAAGTGGCAGGCCAAATGAAGCGTCTTCTGGATAATTTTCAGGGAATGATTGCCGCCCCCCGGATCAATCTGGTCGTCTTTCCCGCGCTGATAGGCCTACTGCCCATGCCGGGAGGAGCCGTGTTCTCCGCCCCCATGGTCAAGGAACTGGGACAGCATTCAACCCTGAATCCGGCACAACTCAGCTATATCAATTACTGGTTCCGCCATATCTGGGAGTACTGGTGGCCTCTGTATCCCGGCGTCCTCCTGGCAACGACACTGGCCGAGATTAATATCTGGACATTCGTCAGCATCATGTTTCCCCTAACGATAGCAGCGTTTTCATTCGGCTATCTTCCCATCAGAAACATCAGAAATCATGAATCTGCACCGGCGGGACAAAACCGCCCTCCCCTCGGTCCGTTTCTGACGGAACTGATTCCGATTCTCATTGTCATTATCGTCGGGTTGGGAATCGGCACCACCCTGTCGTACATCGCGCCCCCAATGAAGATCGCAAAAGAAGTGGGATTGATTATAGCCCTTCTTATCGCCATCGGGTGGATCTGGCGACAGAACAACTTTACGATTCACCAGATAGGCCAACGGCTGACAGATCGACATATTATCAGCATGGTATACATGATAGCGGCTATTTTTATTTTCAAGGGAATGATGGAAAGCAGTCATGCCGTCGAGGTCATTAACCACGAATTCACGATCCTTCATATTCCCCTCGTACTGGTTACGATTCTTCTACCCCTGCTTGTCGGGACCATTGTAGGAATTACCGTGGCATTCGTCGGAAGTACCTTTCCGATCCTGATTCCCCTTATATATGCGAGTGGAGAAGGGCAGGCTGCCATGGCTTATATTATGCTTGCCCTCGGAAGCGGTTTTCTTGGTGTTCTCATGTCGCCGCTTCATCTCTGCCTCCTGCTGTCAAATAAATATTTCGGCACGAATCTTTCAGCCGTATACAGACTCTTGCTCGTACCCTGTATCTTTTTTTTCACGGCAAGTATTATCTGGTTCGTCGTCTTGCGGTGGCTGTACCAGTAAATAATGTATATGTGCCTTCGGACGCTGGCATCGCCAGACGGTTGATCAGCGATTGCTTTGCCACAACAGTAAACACGGAACAATAACATTATGAAGATACGATTTCTCATCATCGATGGCCTCAATCTCATACGCCGCATTTATGCGGCCATGCCCGGCGATGACCTACCGGACCGTGTTGACGACGCGCGGCTTTCTTGCATACAATCACTCCAACGAGCCCTCAGGGAATGCAGGCCCACGCACACCGTGTGCGTCTTTGAAGGTGAAGGACCGGGCTGGAGGCATCACCTCTATGAAGATTACAAGGCACACCGAACCCCCATGCCGGAAGTTCTCCATGCCAGCCTGTCGACCTTCAAATCAGCTTTCATGAAAATCGGCATCCCTTCTGTCTCATTTCCAGCTCTGGAAGCTGACGACGTCATCGCAACCCTCGCCGTAAAGGCAGCTGCACGGGAAGGTTCCGTGACCATCCTTTCCACCGACAAGATTTTTATCCAACTCCTTTCAGATCAAATACTTATTCGTGATCATTTCCAAAAGCACAATCTTGATCGATCATATGTCATGAATAAATTCGGTGTTCCGCCGGATCGGTTTGTCGACTTCCTTGCATTGACGGGAGACACTACAAACAATATTGTGGGGATTCCATCAGTTGGATCGAAAACAGCAGCACGATTGTTGGCTCAATTTGAAACGCTGGATAACATCTTATCATCCGCATATGTTATCCCCGGCAAACTGGGTGATGCAATCCGTACACATGCCGAGAACGCCCGTCGGGCACGGCAGCTTTCATGCCTCATGACCGATCTTGAATTGGGACTAAATCTGCAATCGCTTCGATATGAAAGGAGTGCCGAATGAAAGAACAGCAAACGAATCGACGGATGCGGGTAAATTTTTCATTGTGTCATCGCGTCGATTCGTATAGATGGGAGGACATGACATGTACTGCCACCTTCTCGGGTTTTCCGAGCTCCGCAACAGACGCGCTTTAACAATATTTTGTCGAAAGAGAGGAGCGTTAGAACAATGAACATACTTGAGGGAATTTACTCGAGGCGGAGTATACGAAAGTTCACTGATCAACCGGTTGAAGAAAATGATATCCTGGAAATCATTAAGGCCGGCATGTGGGCTCCCTCGGGATTGAATAATCAACCATGGCGGTTTGTTATCATTCGAGACAGCGGAATACGGAACAGTATTGCCGGCCTCACCCACTACCGAGGCGTCATAGAGAATGCCCCGGTCTGCATTGCCGTCTTTATCGACAGGGATGCCATGTACGATGACACGAAGGACCATCAGGCCATGGGAGCCTGTATTCAGAATATGCTTTTAGCCGCCCATGCCCTGAGTCTTGGAGCAGTGTGGTTGGGAGAAATACTGAAAAATGCGGAGGCGGTCCGAGTGCTCCTTGAAATTCCCGAAACCATGGAACTTATGGCTGTTATTGCATTGGGATATCCGGTATCACGGGATCAGCAATCGCAGCGCAAGGATATCTCCGACATGATCCTGAAGGAATGCTGATCATGAAGGCAGATACATATGGCATGTAAAAATCTAACTCAGTAAAGGAAAAATCTATGGCAAGTGATGTAAACGATTTGACAATTGAATATGAAGAGGACGGCCGTGCAATCGTAAAAGAGCTCGACAAGGTCATTCTTTCCAAAGGCGCCTGGGCGACCATTATATATAGATACAAACAATGGGACAATCGGAAAGAAGACTATGGACAGGATCTCTATACGATCCGGAGATACCGGAAATTAAGTGGAAACTATAGCCAACAGTCGAAATTCAATATTTCGAGCAAAGATCAAGCATTAAAAATTATAGATGTCTTACGGAAATGGACAGATGAACCAGCAGAATGATGACATTACCCAACAGCATCCACCGGAGCGGAAGAGCAAGTCTCAAGTCAAAAGAGACATGAAAGCTCTGCAAAAGGTAGGAGAACGTCTTGTTGACCTGTCGCCGAATCAATTGGAAAAGATTGCTTTGCCTGATGAACTCCGGGAAGCCGTACAATTTGCTGCAACACTTAAAAAACGTGAAGCCTGGCGCAGGCATATCAAACATATCGGTGCGCTCATGCGCGATGTTGACACCGATCCTATCATTGCAGAACTTGAAGATATCGAACAAGGGCAGCGTCGAGAAGCCCTGACATTTCACCGTATCGAAAAATGGCGCGACGAATTGGTCGACGGAAATACCGACAGGATCGACGACATTGTGAATCGATTTTCAGAGGCTGACCGTCAACGACTCATGCAGCTTGCTCGAAACGCCCGAAAGGAACAGGAACTGAACAAACCGCCGAAAGCAGCGAGAGCCCTTTTTCGATATCTGAGAGAACTCAACGACAGAGAAGAAAACAAGATCGACGACTTTTGAAAAGTATCTCGTAAGGAAAAATCATGCCGACAATTAATCATCGTCTCAGTTATTTTACAGAATCGGTTATTCGCCATATGACTCGCCTTTCCGATCAACATGGTGCAATAAATCTTTCACAGGGATTTCCCGATTTCGATCCGCCCACAGAACTGTTGAACGCACTGGAAAGAACCGTTCGACAGGGACCACATCAGTATGCCGTTACGTGGGGAGCACCGAAGTTTCGGCAGGCACTGGCGAAGAAGCAGTCACGGTTCATGGGTATGCCTCTGGATGCCGACAGCAATATCGTTGTGACCTGCGGGAGCACTGAAGCCATGATCGTGGCCATGATGACCGTCTGCAATCCCGGTGATAAGGTCATCATTTTTTCGCCGTTTTACGAAAATTACGGCGCGGATACCATTCTTTCAGGAGCCGAGCCCATCTATGTTCCCTTGATGCCCCCTGATTTTCTGTTCGATCCCGACGAACTGCACCGGGCTTTCGAACAACGACCGAAAGCTCTTGTGCTCTGTAACCCGTCGAACCCGACCGGTCGCGTTTTCAGTGTTGAGGAACTTACATATATGGCTGAACTGGCAAAAGAATTTGATACTTTCGTTATCACCGACGAAGTTTACGAACATATCGTGTATGAACCGCACCGGCATCACTATATCGCATCATTTCCCGGTATGTTCGAGCGCACCCTCTCATGCAGTTCCCTGTCTAAAACATATTCCGTCACGGGGTGGCGCCTGGGCTATGTAATTGCCGCGCCGCATATCATAGACGGTGCCCGAAAGGTGCATGATTTCCTCACCGTGGGAGCTGCTGCTCCATTGCAGGAAGCGGCGGTCACAGCCTTAAACTTTCCCGACACATACTATGCAACGCTGAGATCGGATTATGCGGCCCGCCGTGACGTCATGATGAGCTATCTGGATCGTGCCGGTCTCCGCTACACCACTCCTCAGGGTGCTTATTACGCCTTGGTGGATATATCCGAATTCGGCTGGGACAACGATACACATTTTTGCGAATGGATGACCCGCGAAATCGGTGTCGCCGCAGTCCCGGGGTCAAGTTTTTTTCATGAGCCGGTGAATCACCTCATCCGCCTTCATTTCGCAAAACGGTTCGAAACAATTCACGAGGCAGGGGAACGACTCTGTCGATTAAAGG
>CAZCGI010000057.1:0-9497 GCA_964498145.1 uncultured Syntrophaceae bacterium | reverse complement strand
ATCGATCGGGACGGCATTCGTGAGGCTGTCAAGAAGCTGATGCAAATGTGAAGACATCAGCGTCGCGCTATGAAAAGGACGTGAGAATAACACTTATTATGAGCGCGAAGTCTCAACGGCATCCGAAACTTCAGATATGAAACAGTGTCGATGAAGAAAACACCCCCAAAAGTCAGGCTTGATAAACTTCTCGTTGAACGGGGCGTAACGGCCACCCGCGAACGGGCAAAGGCCTTGATCATGTCCGGGGTTGTCCTGGTGGAAGATCATCCGGTAGACAAGGCGGGGGTGCTGGTTGCCTCGGATGCAACGATTACAGTTAAGGGGAACGATAACCCCTACGTAAGTCGTGGGGGGCTGAAGCTTAAGGGAGCGCTGTCGGAATTCGCTATTTCCGTAAAGGATTATGTTGCCTTTGATGTGGGTGTGTCCACCGGTGGTTTTACCGACTGTTTACTTCAGGAAGGGGCACGGAAAATCTACGCCATCGATGTGGGTTACGGTCAACTGGCATGGAAGCTCCGCCAGGACGAACGGGTCATTCTCTTTGAGAGGACAAACATACGATATTTTTCCGGTGACGGTATTATCGACGACATAGACATTGTTACCGTTGATGTTTCGTTCATTTCTCTGAAACTGGTCTTGCCGGTGGTGGTCGATCTTGTCGGCGAAGGCTGTCGTATTCTGGCATTGATAAAACCCCAGTTTGAGGCGGGAAAAGAGGAGGTCGGCAAAAAGGGGGTTGTCAGAGATCCTGCGGTCCATACCAAGGTGATTGACGGCATTATTGCTCTGTGCGAATCCCTTAATCTAACTGTGCAAGGGGTTTGCGAATCTCCCATTACGGGGCCTGCCGGCAATAAGGAATTTTTTGTATATGCAATTAAAAGCGGTCAGCAACAAGCGGTCAGCTATGATGCTGATTGCTGATCGCTGTAAGCTTAAGGCTGGATGTAACACATGGGTATCAAACTTGCGAAAACAGCGGGATTCTGTATGGGGGTGCGAAGGGCGGTTGATATTGTTCTTGATATTGCCCGGGATAAAGGCACTGAAAAGATCTATACCTACGGTCCCCTGATCCATAATCCCCAAACAATTGAGCTTTTGGAAAAACGGGGTGTTATCCCCGTAGATTCTGTCGATGATGTTGAAACAGGGACCATCGTTATCCGAGCGCACGGCATCTCTTTGCAGGAACGACAGCGGATCAAGAAAAAGGGGCTCACAATCATCGATGCCACTTGTCCCAAGGTTGCCAAGGTACAGTCGATCATCAAAAAGCATACAGCTCAGGGGTATACCGTTGTCATCGTGGGAGATAAGGATCATCCAGAGGTGACCGGTCTCCTTGGTTATTCCTCCGGCAAGGGTATTGTAGTGACACATGCCGAAGATGTTGAGGTTCTGCCACCGGTTGATAAAGTATGCGTTGTTGCCCAGACGACGCAGAACTCCGATGAATACAATGTAATGATAGAAAAAATTAAGGAAAAGTTTCCCCATACGGTAACGTTTGATACGATTTGCGATTCCACTGAAGAGCGGCAGGAGGAAATTCGCGTTCTGGCTTCACAGATGGATGCCATGATCGTCGTGGGAGGGAAAAATAGCGCCAATACGAAACGGCTGGCTGAAATATCGGAGGAAACGGGAACGCCGACGTTTTATGTCGAGACGGCGGATGATCTTGATAAGAAACACATCAACGGATACGAGAATATCGGTATTTCCGCCGGTGCATCGACGCCCAACTGGATCATTGACGGCGTGATCAATTATTTGACCCAACATCAGGATGAAAAAGGTCAGAAAGAATTAACGACCATGTATAAAATCTGGATGTGGGCTGTGAGAAGTGATGTGTATGCGGCGATCGGTGCGGGGTGTCTGTCCTTTGTCGGGACCTATCTCCAAAATCTTTCCATGAATATCCTCAATATTCTGATTGCATCTTTCTATGTCTTTGCCATGCATACCCTTAACAGACTCCAGGATAAGAATCTTGGCAGAATCAAGGGTAGTTTTCGCGAAGAACTCTATATCCGATACAAAAAAATTTATTTTACGGTTGGGTTCTTGTCGTTGATCATGGCTCTTATTTTATCTTTCGTGATCGGATTCGTACCATTTCTTATTCTTGTTTTCATTTCCGGACTTGGTCTGCTCTATAATATCAAAGTCTTTCCTCCTTCATGGTCGCTCAAGCGAATAGGTGATATCCCCGGATCCAAAACACTCTTTATTGCCGTCGCATGGGTGATTGTCACCGTGGTGATTCCATTGGTTGAAATGAGCGTGAACGTGACACCGGCCACGATTGTTGCCATGCTGTTTGTTTTTACCGTTGTATTTGTAAAATCGGCCCTTTCCGATATAATCGATATTCAGAGTGATCGCCTTGTCGGAAGGGAAACAATTCCCGTTGTTCTCGGTGAAAATTACACAGTGAGTCTGCTCAAGGAAATTTCAGTATTCATGGGTTTAATACTGGTTGCATCTTTTCTTCTCGAATTCACATCATCCCTTTCATTAATCCTTATTATATCAATTTTTTATGTATGGATTTGTGTACGACTTTGTGATAAGAGAACGCAATTTTCCAGTATAGTCTTGGAAGGATTGTTGGAAACGAACTTTATCCTGGCAGGTATGTGTTCCTATTTATGGTCACTTTTAACCAATTATGCTGGATAAAACCATGAAAGCGGGTGACGTGATGATGAGAAAGGTGAAAGTTGTATCGTTGGTAATGATGCTTGCCCTGATGCTCTGGTCCTGTGGAGGGCTCAGATATTCTCAAGTATCTCCGGATGCAACAAATTTTCATCCCAAAAGCATCGGGGTCCTGCCCGTCGATGTGGGCAGTTATGGGGAAGCGAGAGACGTGGTTGATCAGCTGTTTGCCGGTATCCTGGCCAAAAAAAAATGGTTCGATACCGTTGTGTCTTCCGAACCAATTAGAGGCCAGATAACGCATAATCCTGAAACCAGACAAGCTTTTGTTGACTATACGACAAAGTTGAAAGAGGTTAGTTTTTCCGATCCCGATTTAAGCAAAAAAATAGGTGCTCTTTATAAAATGGAAGCATTTCTCATCGTGAAGGTTGATTTCTGGAACTATACAGTGGAAGGGGAAGACAAGGTAGCCAAGGTTGGTTTCGCAGTGCGTCTTGTGGATGCTCAAACGGGAAAAATCATGTGGGAAGCGGGGCATCATGAAGTAGAGGATTATGTGCTGTTCAAACCGGATTTGGAGGATCTCGCAGAAGACGTTGCACAGACGATGATCAATAAAATGCCTCATTGACAGAATGAGAAAAGTGTTTATGTTATGCATGTACGTACGTTGCAGTACAAAGCGAAACATGCAGTATGAAAGGTGAAAGAAATGAAGGAAAAAGTGACAGAACTACTTAAGGATATAAGGCCAAAACTCCAGGCTGATGGCGGAGATGTTGAGCTTATCGATATCAGTGATGACGGTGTTGTTTCAGTCAAACTATTAGGAGCATGTGGCGGTTGTCCCATGGCTCAGATGACACTGAAAATGGGAATTGAACGGTATTTGAAATCACAAATCCCTGAAATTAAAGAAGTTGTTTCAGTTTAGGAGAGTTGGTGAATAATTCATACGGTAATATTGGGAGGATATGAACAATGGCTTATGTGATAACCGATGAATGCATTGCTTGCGGTGCCTGTGAAGACGAATGTCCTGTTGAGGCAATCAGCGAGGGAGAAGATAAATACGTAATAGATCCTGATGCTTGTACCGACTGTGGTGCCTGTGCTGATATCTGTCCTGTCGAAGCGATCGAACCAGAGGAATAAAATAATCAACATCTTGTTATAATAAGCTTGCTACCGGCGGTTGAATGCTGTGCCTGCCTTCATCCTGCGATATCGAGCGTTCTCGCGTATCGGGGTGGATATGTATGGGACTGTTCATAACATTTGAAGGGCCCGAGGGGTCGGGTAAAACCACCCAAATTAAAAAGGCCGGTGAGTATCTAAGGAGCAGAAATGTTTCTTGTATTCTCACGGAAGAGCCTGGTGGCACTGAGCTGGGACACAAACTCAGAACACTCCTCCTGAATAAATCATCCCTTAACATCGTGGGAAAAGCCGAACTTCTTCTCTTTGCTGCGGCACGAGCCCAGCATGTTGAAGAGGTCATTCGTCCGGCATTGCAAAGCGAAACAGTTGTTCTGTGTGATCGTTTTGCCGACGCAACCATTGCATATCAGGGGTACGGCAGGGGGCTGAATGTTGAAGAGATCAGATGGATTAACGGCTATTCATCCCGGAATCTCAAACCGGACCTCACGTTGTTTTTTGATCTTCCTGTTGAAGTCGGACTGGACCGGGCGATGGGGCGAATCGCTCAACTCAACGGGTCCCCCGCGGAGGATCGGTTTGAGGGAGAAGCACTGCAATTTCACCGGCGAGTGTGGGAAGGTTACTATACAATCATCAAAGATGAACCGGAACGATTCCGGATCATCAACGCAACGCTGGATATCGATCAGGTGTTTAAAAACGTTTGTTATCACCTGGACGCCGTTCTGGACATAAAGTGATGTCCTTCAAAAATATTTACGATCAGGATAAACAGATAGTCATATTGCAACGAGCCATGCAAACGGAGCGTATCGCCCATGCTTATCTGTTTTTCGGAATGGAAGGAATCGGAAAGAAAACATCCGCGCGCGTTTTTGCCAAGGCCTTGAACTGCCGGGGAAACGGTATCGATTCATGCGATGAATGCCCCTCGTGTGTGAAAATTGATCGTAATAATCACCCTGATGTCATCACCATCGAACCGAAAGGTACTTTCATCAAAATTGAAGACATAAGAAATCTTCACGGTCAGTCACAATTCAGACCGTTCGAGGGAAAGAAAAGGGTATTTATTATCGTAGATGCCGATAGAATGAATACTCCATCGGCCAATGCCCTTTTAAAGACGTTGGAAGAACCGAATCCGTCGAATATTCTGATTCTTGTTACATCACGACCCTATCTGCTTCCCGTTACGATTTTATCCCGGTGTCAGAAGTTGCGGTTCAATCCCATCCAAAAAGAAAAAATCAGCGTGTTTCTCAAAGAGAGAGCGTCATTGGACGGCAGCACGGCGGATGTGCTTGCTTCGTCGTCCCGCGGGAGTATCGGCAGGGCTCTTGAGATGCTCGATGAAGCCTATCTCATGTTTAAAAACGAGGTCATCGAAAAAATTGCAGCCTGGGATGGCGACAAAAATCCGCTGGCATTTCTTTCGTTTGCCGATGAATTCGGAGACGGGAAAAAAGCCGTATCGGAACGACTCGAAATATTGAAAACGTGGTACAGAGATATGCTGATATTTAAGGAAACAGGTGAAACGACCGGCCTGATACATCAGGACATCATACCGGTAACGAGAACGTATTCCCATATGTTGACAGGCCGTGACATTTTACAGGGTATAACGGTGATCGAACGGGCAGCACGGGCTATTGAACAGAATGCGAACAAACAGTTGACATTAGAATCGATGATGTTTAAACTCCTCGGAATGACCTTGAGACAACCGAATCATGTGATATAAGAGATATACGATGGTAGAGGCAGCTGAAACAGCAAGAATAAATATTGTAGGCATCAGGTTCAAAGCGAGAGGGAAGGAGTATTCTTTCGAAGCTTGCGATATTATATTGAAAAAGGGAGACAAGGCCATCGTCAATACGGAAAACGGACCGGCCATCGGTACCGTGTCAACGGAAATCAGAAAACTTCCGCGGAATGAACTGCCGGATAATCTGAAACAGGTTGTGAGAAAGGCGCAAGACGAGGACCTTGTAACTGAACAAGAAAATACAATACTTGAAGAAAATGCCTTCGAATTCTGCGACGGGAGGATCAGGGAAAGAGATCTCCCGATGAAATTAATCGACGTGGAGTGTCTCTTTGATAAAAGTAAAATTGTTTTTTATTTTACGG
Organism: uncultured Syntrophaceae bacterium; assembly: GCA_964498145.1. Lineage (GTDB taxonomy): Bacteria > Desulfobacterota > Syntrophia > Syntrophales > UBA6807 > DSDU01. The sequence continues at coordinate 3,512 of CAZCGI010000057.1, read as the reverse complement.
CGGACAGCCGCGTTGATTTCCGTGAACTTGTTAAAGACCTTGTCCAGGAATTCAGAAGCAGAATAGAATTGCGACAGATATGGGTGAGAAGTGAGGCGCGGATCGTAGGAGGAATGGGGGTCTGCGGGAGAGAACTATGCTGCGTAAGCTTCCTGAACAACTTTGAACCCGTATCTATTAAGATGGCTAAAGAGCAGAATATGCTGCTCAATCCGGAAAAGATATCGGGACGCTGTGGACGCCTCATGTGCTGCCTTGCCTTTGAGTATGGCCATTATTGTGATACGAAAAAAAAATTACCCAAATGCGGGATGACAATTCACACACGACATGGTCACGGAAAAATTGTCAGACAGGATATTCTCGCCGAAACGGTCGTTGTGCTCTTAGATGATGGTAAGGAAGTCGAACTGTCTGCTCGGGAAATCATGGAACGGAACTCGTTCAGCTTATGAAAGAACTCAAATAAGTACGTTTGGAGTAAAAGAATATGAACAAAACCTTTTATGTAACGACACCGATTTATTACGTCAATGCTCCTCCCCATATCGGTCATGCCTACACGACGATTGTTGCCGATGTCATGGCCAGGTTCTATCGAATGTTGGGGTATGATACGTACTTTCTTACCGGAACGGATGAACATGGCGATAAGGTTGCCGAAGCGGCGGCCAACGCCAATGTGACGCCAAAAGAATACACCGATCAAATCAGTGCACTTTTCTGTGATCTGTGGCCGAAACTATCCATAACGAATGATTATTTCATACGGACGACTGATACGGATCATGTTGCAACGGTCCAGTCGATTCTTCAGAAGGTCTATGACGCCGGTGATATTTATTTCGGCAGTTACGAAGGCTATTACTGTGTAGGCTGTGAACGGTTTTACCGTGAATCAGAACTGGTGGATGGAAAGTGTCCGGATCATCAGATCGAACCCGAACACAGAAAAGAAAGTAATTATTTTTTCAAGATGAGTAAATACAAGGAATGGCTGATTCAGCATATTCATGACAATCCCGACTTTATCAGACCTGAACGGTATAAAAATGAAGTGCTTGCCTTTTTACGGGAGCCGCTGGAAGATCTTTGTATTTCCCGTCCGAAAACAAGACTTACCTGGGGAATTACGCTTCCTTTCGATGATAATTATGTGACGTATGTCTGGTTTGACGCCCTCATCAATTACGTGACGGGGATCAACTACCCCGATGGGGAAAAGTTTCAGAAATTCTGGCCGGTATGTGAGCACCTTATTGCAAAGGATATCCTAAAACCGCACGGCATTTACTGGCCGACCATGTTGAAGGCAGCGGGAATCGAGCCGTACCGGCATCTGAATGTACACGGATACTGGAATATAGATCAGGGCAAAATGTCGAAAAGCAGGGGAACGGTGGTCAAGCCGCTCGATCTGAAAGATAAATACGGTCTTGATCCGTTCAGATACTTTCTGCTCAGGGAAATGGTGTTCGGGCTTGATGCGAATTTCAGTGAGGAAGGCTTCGTCCAGCGAATCAATTCCGATCTGGCCAACGATCTGGGAAATCTCGTCAGCAGAGCCATAACAATGGCGGTCAAATATTTCGACGGGAAGGTGCCACCAGCCGGTGAGAAATCGGAGGCTGATGCGGCACTCATCGAAAAGGCGGAAAATCTCCGTTCCGATGCTGAGGATACATTCCGGAAGCTGACCTTCCACAGAACGCTGATGTCGATCTGGGAATTTGTCAATATGACAAATAAATATATCGTGGAGCAGGAACCATGGACGCTGGCTAAAGATCCGGCACAGAAAGAACGACTCGGTACGATCATCTACAATGTCCTTGAGGCGCTTCGTGTCATTGCCGTTCTCGTCACCCCCTTCATGCCGGACAGCGCCGGCGATCTCATGAGGCGGCTCGGTATTCAGGATACGGAAAACCAGGATTTCGGAACTATAAAAACGTGGGGAGGATTGCAGTCCGGCAATACCTTGACCCGAGGCACGTCGCTGTTCCCGCGATTTACCTACGAAAAACCGGAAGAAGAGCAGGAGGAAAGAAAATTGACTGATGTAAAAGCAGAAATCAGTTACGAAGATTTTGATAAAATAGATATTCGGGTGGCTACGATTATCGAAGCCACAGCCGTTCCGAAATCAAATAAGCTTTTGAAACTGAAAATCGATGTCGGTGAAGAGAGAACAATCGTTGCCGGCATGGGCAAAGATTACAAGCCGGAAGATCTTGTCGGGAAACAGATAGCCGTCATCGTCAACTTGAAACCAACAAAACTCATGGGCGTAGAGTCACATGGGATGCTTTTGGCGACGGATACGGACGCGGGGCTGACCCTGGTCACCTTTGATGATAAAGCAACGGCGGGAGCGAAGGTTCGATAACCTTCACCCCACCGTATCATATTCACCGAAGTGATGGTGGTACTTCTGAGGGCACATCAACCGGTTTGACGTACTTTTCAACGATCTCATTGGTATTGTTGACATTCAGTCGATCAAAGAGAAACGAGAATTGATCCTCCAACTGTGTTCCGATAGCCGCTAATACAGACGTCGGTAGATCCCACATGTCTTTCTTAAAAGGACCGAAGCCCTTCTTGCGAGTTTTGTAGATAAACTGCTCTTCCGTATCCTTGTCTTTCTTCTCGCCCCGCAGGTCCGTATTGATATAGTCGTAGACCTTGCGCTTGAGATCCACCGGGAAATTTTCACTGTCATAGATGATGTTCTGGAATCCCGTGGCAAGATGGATTTCCGCGGTTTGCGTGGGTGGAAATTTGTCGAATGCCTCATTCGGAAGTGTTGAGGCCCCATGCTGTACCGCGCCTGAGAGACCATAATCGGTCCGGGCAACCTCGGAAATGTTCTCCAGCGTGTCAAAGTCAATTTTGACCTGGGCGATCGTTCCGTCGGGAAGTGGTACGCCGCCGTGGGTGGTACCCGTCTGGATACTGATCTTGCTGATTCCCGTGCTGACACCTTTCTTCTTCAGCTCTTCACGATAACCTTCCATAAAGATCCTGAATTCCTCGACGGTGGTGTTCTTTCCTCCGACTTCCCCGATCTCGCCGCCTACTGAGACGGTAATTCCTTCAGGTTCGATGCTGCGAATCAGGGCCGTCAGCTCTGCATTAATAGCATAGTTGTTTTCCTGCTGTTCCTTGATTGTCGGTTTGCTCAGATCAACCACGGTAGACGAATCGATATCAATATTGTAGAAACCGCCGTCAACGGCCTCTTTAATGAGCGTCTTGACGCCATCAACTTCAGCGGCAGGATCCTGGGAAAACTTTTTTGCATTGACCTGGAAATGATCGCCCTGGAGAAAAAGGGGCCCTTTGAACCCTGTTTTAATTGCCGCAGCTGTGACTGCTGCGGTGTACTCTGCTGGACGCTGTGCCGTATAGCCGATTTCCGAGCGGGCGATTTCAACAATGAGCGCTCCAGCCTTTCCTTTCAGGGCTGCCCGAAAAACCGCCTGAGAGCTTTGATAGGTGATGCCCCC
>CAZCGI010000056.1:0-9615 GCA_964498145.1 uncultured Syntrophaceae bacterium | reverse complement strand
TATCAACACTCTTTTCACCGGCCGACCGATACTGCCCCGCCGACTCCAACGATCCTATGGACCCGAAGAAGCTAGGCGCATGGCAGACACGGGTAGATTATTATTGGAACAAATACACATTCACGGCGGCCATTTTACCCGTATATCAGCCGGCGAAACAGCCAAGTCCTCATTCCCGCTGGGCGGATACGACGGGGGACTTTGACATTTATGACAAGGAAAACACGAGAAACAGAGAGATCGAAGAAGAATTTCCCGATATAGAAATCGATAATGTGAGCTACTTTGCCCGTGCGAAGACAACACTCGCCGGATGGGATTTGTTCGTGTCAGGATACCACGGCTTAAACCCCTATTTCGTCCTGAGAGAAGAGCAGCGGGGGGGCACAACTTACACGATCAAGGAAAACGTAAAAGTTGGAAATTATGCTGCCGGATTTTCCACTGCCTACAAAAAATGGGAATTCCACGGTGAAACCTTGTTCAACTTCAGTTATGACAGCAAAGACGATCACTACTTCACCTTCGTTGGAGGATTCACCTATACGATGGATACATGGGCGCGAAGAATATTTATGGATAAAATTGATATAACGATTGAATACGCCAATGAGGTCATTACGAAGGAACAAGACGCCGAGGGATACATTGAAAGTTCCCGGAAGAGCAGGCTCGGAAAGAACGACATCTTTACCCGGGTTAACTTTAAATACAATGAGGATTTAAGTTTCCAGTACATCTCGGACTTCGAACTAGATCCGACGGGACGATACAACAAACTTCAATCGGAATATAAGATCAGACCGGGACTCTTGTGGACCATGGCTTTCGAATTTTTCAATGGGAATGACGAAAGTTACTATGGACGATGGTCACGAAACGATCGATTCATAACCTCATTAAAGTATAACTTCTAAAAGGAGACTTGGTCGTCCTTTATGGCAGAATAAACATACGGTCACTGTTGTCTAATAATACTGTCGTATCTTGCAAAACGGCCGTAATCATAAAATAGAACAAAAGAAAATGGCAAGGGGATTCGCGTATTCCCTTGCCATCGTTCATATTGCTGTCATGATTTTTTATTCCCGTTGCGGGAAACTGTTCACCCTGTCAGAGGGAAACGGTGCCTTGAGCCCTTGGTTCGCCTATCTTCCCTTAAATACAGGATCTCTTTTTTCAAGAAAAGCAGCAGTCCCTTCTACCGCGTCTTCGGTCATTTGTAAACTACCTAACACATCCTGTGCATACTCATAGCCTTCAAATCCTCTGTTAACTGCTTTCTTGACAGCACTGAGTGCAAGAGGGGGCATTTTTTTGATTTCGACGGCAAGCTCAATTGCTGCTGCCAATAATTCGTCGGGAGGAACAATCTTGGAAACGAAACCCCAGCTGACAGCCTCTTCCGCGGTTATGAATTTTCTGGTCATGAGAACTTCCTTTGCCCGAAAACGTCCGACTTCACCCGGAAGTCGAATGATCCCGTAAGGTCAAAGTATGCCCAAATACGTCGCAGGCCATCCGAAGCGTGCCTTTTCAGAAGCAATATTTATATCGAAGGCAAGGGCCCATTGAGAGCCATCACCTGCTGAAACACCATTAATTGCCCCTATAACCGGCTTTTCAAACTCATAATATGCTCGTGCCATTTCAATCAGTTTTTTGTTGAGAGTTTTCTGAAGTTCCGGATCCTTCCCACTTTCTGCGAACTCGTTAATGTCTGCCCCGGCACAAAAGGCTCGGCCAGCTCCTGTAACAATGAGCACCTTAACTTCGGAATCCTTTTCGAGATCATCCAAAATAGTCAGAATCTCCGACCTCATTTCCATGTTGACAGCATTAAATTTATCCGGCCGATTTAAAGTCAGAGTTGCAACCCCTTCTTTTTTCTCGAGATATACTGTCTTGTAATCCATTCCGAGAGCCCTCCTTTCGTTTTTTGATTTTAAATATGATCTAATTCCCTTTTCACAGGAATCATGACACGCATATCAATATATGCTCTTATTGTGAGGAATCTTATAATAGAAAAGGATATGAACTGTATGAGATCTGACGTATGTGCGTACGTTTCAAATGATCTGGTAGACGAAATGCTACACAATACCGGAAGTATGAAATCAAGATTTGATGACGACAAAAGCAGGCATCAAAAAGGACGATTCGCGTCTATATTAATATTTCAACTGACCTGACAAGAAAAAGGGAATGTTCTCTTGAGCTATCCTTGATGAAAAAGATCTTTGAAGTCAGAAACGGCAAACATTTTTCTCACAAATAATTTTAATAGGAAGGAGTGAAGAATCAACAAATTCTTCACTCCTTTTATCAATTAATTATCCTTGAGATTTTCCACATTGACTCCGAACGACCGTGATGCCGCCTCATTCCTATCGGTCAAGACCAACTCTGCAGCGATACCGGCAGCGTCGGTAATGAGCTCTCGACAGAACAGTGCATGATCCCGACAGAGCCAACTATCGGTCCATTGGGCCGTCAGATCCCGACAGAGGGTATTACCAAACTTTTCTTTCAACGTATTCGGTATCTGGTTGAACAAACGATACAACCCGGGTCTTCCGTACAATTCGTCTACTGCCTTCTTGATGGCCTCTTTCCCTTCTCCTTCAGGAAGCTTACTTCTCCCATGGACACAACTTACGGCCATAACCGCCCCGGCAATAGCACCGCAGGTATCTCCGTACAGGCCGACTCCACCGCCGAAACCGGTAGCTACTTTTTTTACCTCCATAGGCAGACCTGTATCAACCAAACTGAGGACTGCCTCCACAACACATTCGGCACAATTATACCCCAAAGTAAAATTTTTCCGAGCCCGCTGTTTAATCTCCTCTATCTTTTCAGTCCGCTGCGTATCGTCCATCATATCAACATATTCTTTTTCCTTCATTTTATGCTCCCTCCACTTTTATTATGATGATCATTTTTCACAAGAATCACAGGTGCTATTCATTCAATCAAAATGAGCCCCGTCCAGGTCACTTCATCATTTATCGGAAACGTCACGGCACATCCGGCTTTCTCCGTCGTGGCAAATACATCGATACCTATGGCCTCCATAGAGGGTCGTGCCTTAAAGGGAAATCGACATTTTGTACTTCCCGCTACGATAACGCATTCCTCACAGAGGCGACAACATCCGCCGATTAATCCCGTCGCAAAGCGGAAGCCCGCTTCAAACGCAGCCTTTTCACCGCGGTTGACCAGGTCGTGAAGTTTATTTGCCGGCGCATATACATCACTCGATACTTGTTTAATGCTTGCTGATATCTGAAGAAGAAGTGCTGTAGAAAAGAGAGACAACTGTGTTCGAAATTCTGCAACCGAAGGAACATACGGGGGACACATGAGATTCTGGCCGTAACTGTCACATCGGGGAATTTGACACTTCAGTCTGACCCGCTCATCAATACAAACGTCCGCCGCATTAATAATTTTTACTTCCGTGGCGCCGTTTTCCCGTAAATATGTGATGATACCTTCAAGCACGGCAATCCGATTATTCCAACCAACGCCTTCAGTTTTTCATATACCGCATGTTAAATGACCGCAACGGTGGTCAATTATTACCCTAAAGCCGGGTACATACATGCAATCATCGGGGTGAAGGCAATCGATGATGTATGGGCAACAGCCCGGTAAAGCAGCACCCAACCGCTTATACCGGGCTGTTGACAATCTTTTGGTTTGACACCCGTCTCGATGATGTCCCCTCCAGGACGGTCACCTCAGTATGGGTAATCGGACCGGTCTATTCTTCCTGCGCAGCAAGATACTTGCTCGCTACTGCCTCGGCAAGCGTATACGGGTCCGTCTCCTTTTTCAGCAATTTTTCCGTCATCGCATTCATTTCTCCACTCTCAACCAGTTTTGTTAAAACCGGATCAAGAATGGCTGCCAACAGGGCCTCGTTTAATTCAAGAACTGCCTTTCGCCGAACTCGATCACCGAGAAGACCTTTATCAATCAAGTTCTGATAATGCTGCTCGATGGTATTGGTTAGCTCATCAAGACTTCGCTGAAATGAATCCATAGCAAAGATATTCTCCGCTCTGATAATGGGTGGCTTCCAGCCGCCGGGGAATTCATCTACCATGCTGAGCATATAAACAAGTTCCCGATAGAGCTTACCCGCACCTTCGCGATCTGCCTTATTGATCATGAAAATGTCTGCAATTTCGAGAATACCCGCTTTAATAGCCTGGATTTCGTCACCCATGCCGGGAACAAGGACAACAACTACAGTGTGGGCATGGTTGATTATATCAACCTCCTGCTGACCCGTACCGACGGTTTCCACAATGACGTAATCCTTCCCCATTGCATCCATAACGTGAATTGCATCGCCAACGGCCTTCGACAATCCGCCAAGAGCGCCCCGAGTGGCGAGACTTCTAACGAACACCCCCGGATCAGTGGCATGGCGCTGCATGCGGATCCGGTCACCGAGAATGGCCCCACCGGTAAAGGGACTGGTCGGATCGACAAGCAGAACACCAATTGTTTTATCCCGCTTTCGAAGTTCCGCCACAAGGCAGTCAATCATGGTGCTTTTCCCCGCACCTGGCGAACCGGTAAAACCGATCACATGAGCTTTCCCCGTGTGAGGGAAAATATGTTTTATGGAATCCTTCGCCTTAGGAACCCGATCTTCCAAATTTCTAATGAGTCGGGAAGCAGCCCTTACGTCCCCTTCCCGCACTTTTTTGGTTGTTTCCATCCAACTACTCCCTCTCTGCTCCTGGCTCCGTAAGAGAAACCGACGTGCTCAAACCCTATTCCTTGACATTGGGAACAATATTTTCGTTGATCCACTTGACGATATCGTCAAGGGTAATGCCGGGGGTAAAGATGCCTTTTAATCCCGCATCATAAAGTAACTGATAATCCTGTTTCGGGATGATACCACCGCCGATTATCTGAATGTCCTCGCCACCCAGTGCCCTGATCTGCCTGACACACTCTGGGAACAGGTACTTGTGTGCACCGGACATACAGCTCAGACCGACACAGTCAATATCTTCCTGAATCGCAGCAGCGGCAATTTGTTCAGGTGTCTGATGACAGCCGGTATAAATTGTCTCGTAACCCGCATCGCGGAAACACCGAGCAAGAACACGTGCACCCCGGTCATGACCGTCGAGCCCCGGTTTAGCAACCATTATTCGAAGTTTTCTATTAGCCATATCATTTTCCTCCCTGAATCGTTTTCTTAGTACATTGCCGGATCACGGAATTCGCCGTAAACTTCACGGTACACATCACAGATTTCTTGAACACTGCACAGGTTCTTTACTGCCTCGATACAGTAAGGCATGACATTCTCACCCTTTTTACATGCATTTTTGAGGTCATCGAGGCTCTTCTTCGCCGCCTTACCGTCGCGTTTTCTTCTCACCTCATTCAACCGTTCAATCTGTTGCGTCTCGATGGCATCGTCGATATCTAGGAGAGGAATATCCTGTTCATCTTCGGTGACATACTTGTTGACACCGACCATGATCTTCTCATTCGAGTCAATCTGGCGCTGGAATTTGTATGCAGCATCCGCAAGCTCCATCTGGGGGAATCCCTTGTCGATAGCCGCAACCATTCCACCCATGTCGTCGATCTTATGGATATAATCCCACGCCTGCTGTTCCATCTCGTTCGTCAGGGCTTCCACAAAGTAGGAACCTGCCAGCGGATCGATCGTATTGGCAGCGCCGGTTTCTTCGGCAATGATCTGTTGCGTCCTCAACGCGATCTCAACTGCATGATCGGTAGGCAGGCACCAGACTTCATCCAACGAGTTGGTATGGAGAGACTGCGTCCCACCAAGAACTGCAGCCAGGGCTTCCGTTGCAGTCCGTACCACATTGTTATAAGGCTGCTGGGCCGTCAGGGAGCATCCAGCCGTCTGGGTGTGGAATCGCATCCACCAGGATCTCTCGTCTTTCGCCTTATAACGATCGCGCATGGCTTTCGCCCATATTCTTCGGGCTGCCCGCAACTTGGCAATTACGTCAAAGAAATCGATATGGGAGTTGAAGAAGAACGAAAGTCTCGGCGCGAAGGAATCGACATCGAGCCCCTTTCGCTTCAATACGTCCTCAACGTACTCCATTCCGTCGCGGAGGGTAAACGCCAATTCCTGAACAGCAGTTGAACCGGCTTCTCTGATATGATAACCGCTGATGCTGATGGTGTTCCATCGGGGCACGAACTTCGTCCCGAATTCGACCGTATCGCTGATCAGCTTAACTGATGGTTCCGGCGGGCACATAAGAGTCTTCTGTGCGATAAATTCCTTGAGCATGTCATTCTGGATGGTACCCCCGATCTTCGTCAAGGGGACTCCCTTTATCTCTGCGGCTGCGCAGTACATCGCCCAGAGTGCCGTTGCCGGCGGATTGATAGTCATGGAGGTGGTAATTTTGTCCATGGGAATACCATCAACCAAAACCATGAAGTCTTCCAGGGTATCGATGGCAACACCGCACTTCCCGCATTCTCCGCGAGCTTTCGGATCATCCGTATCATAACCCATAAGGGTCGGAAAATCGAAGGCCGTGCTGAGACCGGTCTGTCCGGCTTTGAGCAACTGGTGCCATCGTTGGTTCGTATCAAAAGCACTCCCAAAACCGGAGAACATCCTGAATGTCCAAAATTTACCTCTATAGCCGGTTACTTGATTGCCCCTGAGAAAGGGAAACTGGCCAGGATAGCCTATATCTTCTTCAAACTTAAGATCCTTGACATCCTCCGGCGTATAGAGCCGTCTGATATCCAAGGATGAAACGGTGGACCAGTCCTCCTTCTGATCAGCCCACTTGGCTACAGCCTTCTTTACTTCATCTTCCCATCTCTGCCTCATTTTGCTGGAACTCTCCAGCAACTCTTTTGCAAAATACATCACCGTCCTCCTTTCAAACCCTTTTATTATGTCCTATTATAAATGCGGTGTAACATCCGTCCCGCAATTTCAGACAAAACGACACTACCGTTGTTTCCTCATTGCGATGCGAGATCGAGGTTATTGTTTTCATGTTTTCACTAAACCGCAAAGAAAGGTTCCATTTTCAGGTTCCGAATCATGAAGGTACACTGACTCGCTGTCATTTACCGCATGCGCAAGAAACCCGCACGCTATTGAGCCTGAATTGGAATGGTAGAACGGATTTACAGACTTTTTACTCCCCCTGTCCAGCCTTAAGCTGGAATTGCCCGAGTTACCGATATAACGTAACCGTATATTTGTCAAGTGAAAAAAAGATTGCCCCAGGATAGCGGAATCAATACATAATCTTATCGTCGACGACGCCGTAACAGCAATATGGAGAGCTCACGTAACTCTCCCTCTTTTCGAACCGGGTGTTTTAGAACATCAGCTGTCCTTCATACAGCAGGATGCTTATCCATTCTCCATCCACCCCTGCCCACTCAGCAAACCGCTAAAATTTCCTATTGTCCAAATACGCAAAGACTTCCCTCATGCCTCTCCGTTCATTTTAGAGAATACCATCGTTTCACGATTCAGGATTACAGGGATCTTGCATCTAGTATTTTTGGACAACGATGGAGAAAAGCCTTTTGAAAAAGCCGCTCAACGTTCACTATTACAGTCTCAACCTTATAAAACACAGGCATCATCAACAGAGAAATATGCATTATAACGTCAATGAGCACGCTATAGGTGAGAGCTCCTCTCAGCAATCAGGCTGCGTCCTTTTTTTCACTAAGACTTTATATCGGAATGTATACCGAGTATGTTACCATGCAGAATAGGACATTGTCCGACCTATTACTCGGTTTTTGTCCGATCCATGTCCGGCTCTTGTTTTTCCATGCAAAATCGAAATATAATCAGTGAAAAAATCTCCATGTCGCTAAATTATTTTGACAGACACTGCAAGTTACTTGTATTAGACAGGATAAGTGATGATACTGTCGCATGTTTGGAAAACGGAAACAAAAGTATCACATAATTGTCAAAGGAGGAAACCTTATGGAAATCATGAGCGGAGCTTTCGAAAATGGGGGCATGATTCCGGACAAATATTCGTATGACAAACAGAACATTGCCCCCCCTTTGGAGTGGGCGAATCCCCCCGAGGACACAAAGAGTTTTGTTCTCATTTGCGATGATCCTGATGCACCCATGGGAACATGGGTTCATTGGGTTGTTTATGACATTCCTGCAAGCATCAGTAAACTTCAGGAAGGTACCTTGCCCGAAAAAATTCTGACCAACAGCGGGAAACAGGGAACAAATGATTTTCATAAAATCGGCTATGGCGGTCCATGTCCACCGTCGGGTACTCACCGATACTTTTTCAAACTTTATGCACTCGATATTTTTACCGACCTTGAACCGGGCGCTACAAAAGCACAGCTCCTCAGAACGATGAAAGGCCATATACTGGGAGAAGCTCAGATAATGGGAAGATACCATCGATGAGATTTTCCTGCATCGATGAAAAAGAAAACGTTTCCGAATTGCTTGAACCAGGTCCTCGATATAGCAACGAGTGTCGGAGTATCAATGAAAATGATTTCCGGTTACAATCCGCCCGAACGTAAATGGTAATTTTTTCGACATCATGGCAATGGTTAGTCCATCATACAGGCAGCTATATCGTGACGGGATTCTCCACGACCGCCTTCACCAAGCTTTAGATCTCCTGAAAAAGTGTGAACTTTGTCCCCGTGAATGCGGGGTTGACAGGCTTTCCGGCGAAACCGGGTTCTGTCACACCGGCAAGAGGGCACGGATTGCCAGTTTTCATCCTCATTTCGGCGAGGAAGCACCTCTCGTTGGAAGACATGGATCGGGAACGATTTTTATCAGCTATTGCAATCTCCACTGTACCTTTTGCCAAAATTTCGAAATCAGCCATCTTGGAGAGGGCAGAGAGGTCGAACCGGAACAACTGGCCGCAATGATGCTGCAACTGCAAGATGCGGGATGTCATAATATCAATTTCGTTACCCCGACGCATGCGATCCCACAGATCATCGAAGGTCTCTTTATAGCCATCGAACATGACCTGAACATTCCTCTCTTATACAATTCAGGTGGATATGACAAGGCAGAAACTCTGAAGGTACTGGACGGTATCATTGACATATATATGCCTGATTTCAAATTCTGGAACTCGAAATGGTCTGCCAAATTCTGCAAAGCAGAAGATTATAAAGAAGTAGCCGTCGAGGCGATAAAAGAAATGCACCGACAGGTAGGGGATTTGGAAATCAACAAAGATGGTATCGCCGTCAAAGGACTGTTGATACGGCATTTGGTTATGCCGAATGGCATTGCCGGTACCGATAAAATTATGACATTTCTCGCCACCGAGATATCTCCCCACACATATGTCAATGTTATGGATCAATATCATCCGTGCGGCTATGCAAAGCAGGAGCCAATGATCAATCGAAGGATTTCGCCGACAGAATATCAGGAAGCAGTTAACGCCGCCAAGGCGGCTGGACTGACTCGACTGGATTCCCGTGTTCGTCTTTTCCGTCTACCATAATCGACTTTGCGATTTCTTATTTTCTATCACTCTTGTCCAAATTAAGATTTAAAAGTTGAGCCCTGATTTGGTATGA
>CAZCGI010000055.1:1358-9617 GCA_964498145.1 uncultured Syntrophaceae bacterium | reverse complement strand
CTTCGGTTCCATTCCATCGTTACGCATTTAAATTGGGCCCACAGGGATGTTCCCCGCTTGTCCATAAGTCTGCATTCCAGTTCATCATTAACCTGTTCACCTTGAATAATTCTTTGAAGGCCGTTATAGACTGATTTCCTGTCGTCAGGATAAACGAAATCAATAAAGTTTTTATTCACAATCTCATCGTAGGTAAGTCCTGACGTCCTGATCATGAAGTTATTGACAAAAACAATAATGTTGTCCTGGATTATGATAATTCCTTCACCCGCATTATCGACGGTATGCCGATATTTCTCTTCTGATTTTTTTAGTGACCTTTGTACCTTTGTCCGCTCAGAAATTTCGTCTTTCAGCTTTTTGTTCATGCCCCGCAACTTTGCTGCTTGATCCTCTTGAGCATGAATCATGTAAGTCAGTGAAATGTAAAGGCGGGCCATGCATGTCCGGGAGAGGGTCATAAACGCGGCAGTGGTGAGAATGATGATAATCCATGAAGACGGGAGAGTTGAATAGGTATTAAAATCGACATTGAAACTTATCCATTTGAAGTGAACAGCGACAGCAACTGCGATTATGATTCCGATGCATGAAATGAGAGAGATAATGCTTGTACGGGCGCTGAAACATAAAGCAACAATGAAGTGACATATTATCAGCGACAGAAGGCCAAACCCGCTGAGTCCCCACGTCATAAGGCCTCCCGCACCAACTATAAAGAAGAGACCTATAATAATAAGAGCACGAATGCGGAACGAAATCAGTCGATGGAAAACGGCGACAGTGACAATCATTATCACCAAGGCGATATGCAAAAACATGACATTCTGCCATCCCACGTCTTTCGCTCGGTAGAGAGAAAGACCGAGTATCGGCAGGGCAAAGACGGCAATGACAAAGAGAACTCTGTTAATGAGTTGATCCCGAATGAGTCGAATCTCTTTCAAGGATTCTGAACCTTGCGAATTTCGAGTGGAGAACTCCTCTTCGTTGAACATGTGTTGCCTCCTCAGAACAGCGTGTGCATTTCAGGAACCGAGTGTACGAGAACGAGCTTTCTACAATGTCTTAGATGTCTGAAGGAATGGCTGATCTTTTTTAGTTGTGCAATCTGTACAAGTCCTTATTAAATTAATCATAAGAAAAGAAAATGATGATGGCTCATATGGAGTCTACTGTTACAACGCCGCAATAAGAATATGGGACCATCCACCATAATGGTAAACTATATCGCTATTACGGGTGTTTTTATTCCCCGTCAGTGAAAGAGTAATATTATCGATTTGATTTATAAGTTCTCAGCGAACTCACAACTGGGGCAACTTTTCTTTATTTCCGGGAAACTGTTGGTTTTGCACCCCCACAGTTTTCCCGACTTGATGTCCATTATCGGATACAATACGACCGTTCCATTGTCGACGCCCGATTCATTGTTGAAAATCAGCCAGAGTTCACCTCCTTTTTTCACCGTTATACTTTTGAGCGCCTTTATCTGGAAGGATTCGGGCCGTGAAAGCCCGGCTTCCGCATTTGTTGAGGGGAATTCCTTATTGTCAAAATAGTATTTCAATACCTTACTTTGTGCATCGTTTGCCAGCGAGAGAGCTTCAGTAATAGCCGCTGTTCGAGCGGTCTCTGCCTTTTGTTTTTGATAATACCAAAATCCCAGCGATCCAACCGCCACGGCCAGGACAAGTGCAACAATTATCATTGTACCCTTCGACTGAGCCATCCATACCCTCCTTGTAAATTGTAACATTATTCCTGATCGATCTTTACTTACTATAATCGGTCGTTGGTGTATAACAATTGAGCGCGCTATGACATTCTTTTAATGATCTCGATTTTTACTTGAATGAAACACCATTAGAGTCTTCTGCCTCCATGTCTCCTTATGTTTGTCTCATCCTCTTCAGTTAGCTGTTGAGGAGGTTATCGGCACATGTACACTATGACAATGCTGCCGATTCCCAAATTTTCTGCCTGCTGGAAGTTACTCGGCGGAGATGACATCATCGATAAATGTAACAACCCGATTTCACTCATCGTTCGGTGTCTCTGATGGTGTATTTTCCCAAAGCAACAACTGTGGATAATACCATACCCCGAAGTTTATGTGAACGGCAAAATATCACTTCCCGGGCAATCGATTTCATACACAACGGTATGAACCGATGAGATATGTTTACATGAGATTGTTAAGAAGTGTGTAGAAAATTAGAGCCATATGTCGGATGATGGGGAAAAAGCGTTCGGAAGTGTCCGGTCTTTCGTTCAATAAAGCGGCAGTTTACGAAAAGCCAGAAGATCGTTTTGATGGCAACACGTCTAAGATCCACGCAAATATGCCACCATCAATTTCAATTAAGGCAGGACTAAAAAGGATGTGCCGGCAGTTCAATTGTTAACAAAAGCCAACCACGACAGCCGATCTCTGCAATTGTTCAAGAAATGATTGATGCTCTTCCGTTATTTCTCTGCTTTTTCACGTTTGCTGTTTGGGAATTGCGGTATCTGCAATCCTCGTTCGCCGTTGACGACTTTTATTTCGCTTCTATCCAGGCAGCTGCATATCCGATCTTGTTACAGTTGTATCTGATCCACATGTAGCCTCTTTCCGTACCGTACCCGCACGTACTTCCCCAGCCGGTGCCCCACGAATTTTTGATCAACCAAGCGCTTTTGCTGTCATCCCAACCGATGAGCGTAACGCCGTGATTAATGTCTCCCGATGCGAATTCGTTGAATATCCCGTCGGTATAGGCAATAAAGTTGTCAGTAGCCCTCACTGAAACAGTAAGCGGTCCATGCTGGCACAGTGCCTGCTTTATTGCCGAAATATCTGAACTTCCCACATACCCCCAGGTTAGCGCCTTGTAAGGACGTGAGATGTCATTTTTACAGGTTCTTTTGCTGGTCATGTAGGGGTAATCTGCCTCGGTGGCACTTCCTTTATCAACCAAGTACTGGTGAGCTCGCCATCCTCCCCGGCACGAACCGATTCCACTGCAATCGAGGGTATCCTGTTCCGAGCTGTCAATAATTCTTTTTTTTCGCAGACGATAATTTCCTTCGAACGCTCCGTGTGTCGCAAAGGCCCAGCAACTCCCGCAGATACCTTGATCTCGAACGCCGGTGGTCCCATAGGCTTTTCGCCAGTCGAAATGAGGAGCATCGGCATGACAGGCAAACACCTGCAACGATGGCAGTGTGCTCAGAATTTGTGCCGCCCTGGCATTCTGAAGCTTGATCATTTTCATCAGTCGCGCCGGTTTGGGAGCTTTCGTTCCTGTAATGGTTGCTAAAGGATAATCCAGTGCCGTTGTGTAACCAACCTGAAAAGTGAGATTTTTTGTCTTGATCTTTTGCCGCAATGTAGCAAGCTTCGATTTGATTGTGGGTGATGCCTTCAATTCGCGCTGCTTGTAATTGATGACGACATTTTTAGGTGTAATTAATACCGGCTGGGCTGCGCTTACAACCTGGAGCATGCCGAATATCAGCAGTACGGTTAAACCAACCTGTAATAGCCTATAACGATTCATACCTTCCTCCCGTGTAAAAGTATTGTCAATTGCCGGTTCAAGAAATCCCTGTCCACTGATAACTCAAAGGGGTGGTCAGAGAAATATTCCAGTCAAGTTCTGCAGCTCTCAGAGCAACGGCCCATGCCGAATTACAACCCTTTCTGCAATGGATTTTTATGACACAATGCTGAGCCTCTTCCTCACTCCAACAAGTCCGATGATTCCGAAGCCCAGCAGCGCTGCTGTTGCCGATTCGGGAACGGACGTGGGTGATGATGAGTCTCTAAGGAAGACCTCAGATTCGGATGTCCACGTCACGCCGTCGGGTACGACCATATCGGTAAACTGAAGGGTGTTATAAAAATCCACTTCGGCTTCTGTATAATAATATGGTGCATTGTATTGAGTGTTTGTCGATGCTGAAGCTCTGTTTAAAGATGCCGTGAGATCATATGAGAAATAGGTATCACTCGTAAGGCTTGTACCTGCCGACACCAGTGTCCTGGTAAGCGCGAAGGGATCATTGATCTCCGTGTCCATGGTCCCAGCATAGTAAGGAGGGCTTGTCATAAACAAGTTCCCAGCGAAGCTGATATAGTAGCCTACTTGGGCGTTTGCAATTTCAGTGGCCGAGAGTGTTCCCGTTATCGCTCCGGACAGGGTGACCGTAAGATCATCGGCATAGTATCCAGCAGGCACTAGAAACGTTAACGTGTCGGAAAACCCGATTTTTTCAACATTGCCGCATGCATAAAGACGGTTGCTCTGGGCATGTGCATAGGCCCTGATGGCGCCCGTTGCAAGATCCGCATAGTACTGAATCGTTGCGGAATTTCCGGTGCCGATTTGCGTTATGGAGCCTGAAGTCGATGATACACCCTCCAGAATTACCTGGTCAGGTGTAGTTATCGCCAAATTTGTGTTAGTGTCGTTTAAGGCACGAACAAAATAATCATAACTCACGGAATACGCCGAAACAAAACAGGGCGTCAGGGCGATAACAGCGAAAATCATCAAAAGTTTCGAAACGATGCGGAGCTTCTTGCAAGTTACTTTTAGTCCCATGACGGACCTCCTTTCAGTAAATCATTTATACTTTTGACTGTTAATCCATTTTCTTGATTACTGGGAGCAAATACAAAAACCATTGTTATCACATTGACAAAGAGGAATTTATTATGGCAGATAAAAGGTCACAGGAAAGTCACACGAGTGAAAAAAATCGTACATTCAACGAAGAAAAAGAGACGGGTATCGCGACAGTGAACGGATGGACAGTACCATCGGAGAGTAATCCACCGGGGTAGATATCTTTCCCAACGTTTAATTGGTTTCTTTCGCTCGGTTGTCTTTACTGCATGTGAGGAGGGTGGATGGACCGACTGCAGGCTTCACTCAAAAAGACCACACGACCCATTCTTCCGCCGGTACTGTGCAGAAAGCGTCTGTTTCGCCTTCTTGATCGGCGCAGCCACTATACCGTCACCTGGATTTCCGGCATGGCCGGCTCGGGGAAGACGACGCTGGCCGCCAGTTATGTGAACAATCGCAAGCTGCCCTGCCTCTGGTATCAGTTCGATGAGCGGGACGGGGACCCTGCTGCATTTTTTTATTACCTGGGAATCGCTGTCAGTAAGGCTGCTCCGGGAATGAAGCAGGTGCTGCCCCTGTTCACCAGCGAATATTATCAGGGGATCTCGGCTTTTGCCCGACAGTATTTCGAATCGTTGTGTGCGAGCCTTGTTCCACCGTTTGTTCTTGTTTTTGACGACTATCATACCATTCCCCCGACCACCTCTTTTCATGAGGTCTTTCGGGACGGAATCACTCGGATTACGCCGGGAATCCATGTCATCATTCTCAGCAGGAGTGAACCACCACCAGCCTTTGCCGGATTGCTTGCAGACAATACCATGCGGATCATCGGGAAAAACGATTTATTCATGAGCATCGGAGAATCACGAAAGATTCTCCGGACCCAGTCACAGGGGAAGATCCCCCGGGAACTGGCCGACCACCTTCATGAAAGGACACGGGGGTGGGCCGCAGGTCTCATTCTGATGGCGCAAAGTCTAACACCAGACTACACTGCGCATGGTGGCCTCGACACGTCGGCCCCTGAAAAAACCTTTGACTATTTTGCAGCTGAACTGTTTAACAAAATAGATCCGGCAACAAAGGATTTTCTGGTTGCAACGGCATTTCTGCCCAAGATGACCATTGACATGGCGGATGCCCTTACCGGGCAGGATGATGGAGGAAAGGTCCTGACATTATTGGAGCGGAATCATTTATTTACGGAAAAATTCAATGCCCCGCTTCCAACTTATCAATACCACCCCCTGTTCCGCGATTTTTTATTGTCAACAGCCGGCACGGTGCTTCCCGGGGAAGACATCGACGCAATCCGACGCAGGGCGGCCCGAATTCTTGCCGACGCCGGCGAGATTGAAGATGCCGCCGAACTTTACATGTGTGTGAACGATCCGGCAGGTATCGTAGAACTTGTTGAAGAGCATGGTGCGACACTTATCGAACAGGGCCGGAACATGATGCTTGAACAATGGATTATGTCCGTTCCGGCAGAAATGATGGATGTGAATCCCTGGACGCGCTATTGGCTTGCCGTGAGCCGGCTGCACACAGCTTCCGCCCGGGCAAGGCAATCTTTTGAGGATGCCTTTCATTCGTTCAATAAGAATCGAGATATGGTCGGACTGTACCTTTCCTGGTCCGGCATCGTGGAAAGCACGCTTTATGAGTGGAATGATTTTACCGTCCTCGATCCATGGATCGAATGGATGGACGAGCATATGAGGGGAAGTCATGAATATCCGTCGCCGGAAATCGAGGCACGGGTAGCGGTGAACATTATGTGTGCCCTTATGTTTCGACAGCCTCATCGTGGCGACATGGTCCGGTGGGTGGAACAGGCTCTTTTACTGGTTAGGAAGCACGGAACCATCAGGCTCCACAGCGAGGCATGGAGCTGGGCGATTACCTACTATTGCTGGATCGGCAATTTTGCGCGAGCGGAGATTCTGAAAGAAGAGAACCGGAAGCAGATGCAGGCATACCGGAAGAATCCCGCCGTCGTCCTGCATCTCAAATGGCTCGATATAGCGACAGGCATGTTTTACGGTATCCCAGGTGATTCCATGCTCGAGGAGATATTCAAAGCGCTCCGCATAGCAGAAGAAACGGGAATTCACGCCTGGGATATAATGTTTTTTACGGAGGGCGTGTATGTTGCCCTGATGCGGGGAAAGACGGATACAGCGAAGGAATTCTTAAAAAAAATCGAAACGTCGCTCGTTCCGTCACGTTATCACGGGTATGCCATGTTTCACATTGCCCGTGCCCTGTACAGCCTGCTCACAGGGGATGCCGTACGTGCCCTTGAACATGCCCGGACAGCATCGGATATTGCAACCGAAACGGGTTATATCTTTCCCCTGATAATCTGCCGGTTCGGACTGGCCCAGATCCTGGCCGAGCAGGGTGCGTTTGATGAAGCAGAGAATGAACTTGATGATACCTATGATCTGTCCCGCCAGACCCGTTCGAACATCCTTGAATTTATGTGCCTGGTGGCAAAAGGAAGGCTCAAGCTGAAACAGGGGAAAACGAACGAGGCACGGGAGACACTTTGTGGGGCTCTAAAGCTTGGCAGGACCCATCACTTTCTGGATTTAGTCTGGTGGTGGCAACCTCAGCTGATGAAGGATATTGTGACCGAGGCCATAGCGGCGGGCATCGAGCCGATATACATCCGTGAACTTCTTTGTACCCACCAGGTGGTTGTCAGTCATCCGCCGTACCACATAGCCGAATGGCCCTGGCCAATCAGAATCAACACCCTCGGCCGATTTCAAATTTTCAGGGATGATAAGCAGATCGAGATAACCGGCAGGGCATACAAGAAACCCTTGGACCTATTAAAAGCGCTCATCGCATATGACAATCCTGAAGTAAGTCTCAACAAACTGATTGATACGTTCTGGCCGGATGCTGATGGAGATATGGCATCCAGCGCGTTTTCCACGACGTTGAACCGGCTCCGTACCCTGCTTGCAAGCAGAGATGTAATCAGGTTGCGTGACGGAAAGTTGATACTAGACGGAATGAACTGCTGGATAGATACACGGGCCTTTACTGATTTCGTCGGCAAGGCTGATGAATTCTATGACAAGGGTGAAGCCCGGCAGGCGTTTTCTTGGTATGAAAAAGCAGTTTCGTATTATCGAGGGCATTTTCTTGAAGAAGAAAGAGAAATCAGGTGGCTTTCAGCATACAGGGAACGATTGAAAGGCCGCTTTATTGATGTTGTTACAAAACTGGGGTTTCTTCGGGAAGAACAAAAGGCATTCGATGAAGCGCTTTCATGGTACGCAAGAGGATTGGATGCCGATCCGACAATGGAGCACCTGTATCGGCAGTCCATGATCTGCTGCCATCGGCTCGGACTGCATGCCGAAGTGGAAAAAATCTTTCGCCGCTGCAGGGATGCGTTACAAAGCCTTCTCGGTGTCGATCCTTCGCCCACAACGGTGGCGGTGTATGAAGAAGTCCGAAAGCCTCTTTGAACATTTTGTGTCCGAGTAATAAAGAACAATGTGGTTCTTTCACCCTTGTGAGGCCCATTCGGATCAAATAGACGCCGATTCCCCGCCTCTGATCCTGCTGTAGGGTCGCCATTGACGCCAACTCCATTCACAGGTAACACGACAAA
>CAZCGI010000055.1:0-1348 GCA_964498145.1 uncultured Syntrophaceae bacterium | reverse complement strand
TGTTCCTTATTTTCTCCTGATACCGGCCAGACCGAGGAACCCAAATCCGAGAAGAAACAATGTGGTGGGTTCAGGAACCTGAGGAGTTCCGGTGTAGGCAGCGCTTATATGAGACATTTCAGGTGGAGCTCCACTGCCTCCAGCATCGGGTAGCCAACCGACATTCCATGTTCCGTAAGTATCTGCAGAGTATTGATGAACTGAAAAGCCGGTTGCACCTTTTACGATAAGAAAATCAACATAATTTTCTTCAGGGACAGGATCATTAGCTGTCCACGTTCCTGCGTAACCGGTATTTGTTATAGATAAAGCAGTAAGAGATACATCAGTATATCCTGAATTCATGAAGAAGGTAATGACTTCTGGATCACTCAAGTTTCCAACCCCGGTGCCAACGTATACACCAAGACCTGCACCGTCAGTCTCGTTGATCCCTACTCCATAATAATAGCCACCCTCTGGTACATAATAGTTCTCTATGTATAAGTCACTTAATGAATAAGTGAAACCATTCGTTGATATCCCAACCATGAACAAAATTGCTACCATAATCATGAGTAATCTTTTCTTCATAGTACATCTCCTCAATGCCGTATTCTTTTTTTCATTATATGCAATGTTCATTCCTTTTATCTGGCTTTTAGGCTTCTTAAAAAAATAATACGTAATGTATAGGTTTTGTTATGGATAATGTTTTTTAATTAATTTTAACTTTAAAAATATTTATCTCCGAATTGTAAAGTATTCCGACACTTCGAGGATTGTTTTACAGTGTTACGATTTTATGTATTTGTAATCACGTACAATACCATTGAATTCCATGTTGTAAAGATTCCCGACATTTCCGGTGACGCCTTTTGCTGTTATGGTTTATCCTATCGTATTTATTGTAAAATAACGAATATACGAGTGGAAAGGTTTCCGACAGTTGAATATGGATTGAAAAGGAAATCCTGCATTCCTGTATTTCCTGTCTGAAAATCAATATGAGCAGCAACCTGTTCAGTTTCAGAACCATATAGTGGATTTCTTTCCTGCAAACAGTAGCTTACATCCAGTTTGATCAGCGTTTCTGACGGTCGGGTAAATAATCTTCGCGGACAGGAGAGAAGACTTCCAGAGCGATGGAATCTTCCAGTATTTCAGCGCCATGGTCAAGCCCCGCTTCGATGTTCCAGGCATCGCCGGGATATGCGTCGTATTTTTCGGTCCCGATAGTGAGGCGCAGTCTTCCGCTGATGAGATAGCCTGTCTGTTCATAGGGATGGGAATGTATGGGCAGGGCGCTTCCCTTGTCCAGGTAGAAATGGGTCATCAGGGTTCGGTCACCGTAGACGAGCGTTTTCTG
>CAZCGI010000054.1:645-9731 GCA_964498145.1 uncultured Syntrophaceae bacterium | reverse complement strand
TGATCGGGGAACCATTAATCTACGTCATTATGCTGACCGTGGGACTTGCCTCGATTTTTAAAGGATTGATGCTTCTCATCTGGGGAGGGAATCTCTATATCTATCCGAGTTTTCTTCCGTCGAACCTTTCTATACAATGGGGGAACATACACATACCTCCCGTATATGTTGTCGCGATCATTATAGGACTCTTTTTTCTGACACTTTTCGGCCTGTTCTTTAAATATTCATCGCAGGGAATTTATATGCGATCGGTTGCCGATAATCAAACGGCTTCACTGTCCCTGGGAGTTAATGTCAGAAGAGTTTTCGCGCTGTCATGGGCAATAGCGGCATTGGTTGCGGGAATGAGTGGAATCGTTCTGGGCATTATCAACGGGATTAATGTTCATGATCTCTCATCGGTGGGGCTGAAGGTATTTCCTGTCGTCATACTGGGCGGGCTCGACAGCATCGGTGGCGCCATCCTCGGAGGGCTTATCATCGGTCTACTGGAAACATTCACCGGAGGCTACTTGTCACCGTCGCTGAGAGACGTTATTCCCTATATTGCGCTTGTCTTCATTCTTATGGTGAAGCCCTACGGTCTGTTCGGGCTGGTGGAAATTGAACGGGTTTAGAAAAATGTTTGGCATTATGCCTCTGTGGTTTGATGTTGTTATTGAAAATTAGTAATGGTGATTATTTATGAGAAAACTTCGGTTCCATCCCTGTGGAAACTTCAGTGAAACATACGAGCAGGAAATTACTATATTTCAGACGGATTTCGGACGTACCGCTGTTTTGTTGGGAATGGTTATTCTCTTTGCCATTGTACCGTTCGTTACCGGTCCCTATATGCTATATGTCATTAATATTATAGGAATTACCTCTATTGCAGCAATCGGCCTTAATATCCTTGTCGGATTTACGGGACAGATATCTCTCGGCCATGGAGCTTTTGTCGGTGTCGGTGCTTACGCAGGTGCAATCATGGCGACATCGTTATCCCTCCCGTTCTGGATTGCCGTGCCTGCCGCCGGCCTGATAACCGCCCTGGTCGGGATGGTATTCGGTATGCCATCGGTTCGATTGAAAGGTCTCTATCTTACCATCGCAACCCTGGCCAGCCAGTTTATCATCGAATATATTCTTGTTCACTGGGAAGGGCTCACCAGAGGAACGATGGGAATAACCCTTCCGTCAGCATCAATTTTCGGCTTCGTTATCGAAGGTGACCGCAGTTTCTTCTTTGTCATATTCCTTTCCCTCATTGCCATGACATATGTCGCCGCCAATATTATGAGAACGCGATACGGCAGGGCATTTATTGCAATCCGTGACAATGATCGTGCTGCCGAAGGGATGGGAATCCCTATCTTTCGATATAAACTCCTCGCATTTGGTGTCAGTTCTTTTTATGCCGGATTCGCAGGGGCGCTAATGGCGTTTTATCTGATCAGCATCTCCACGGAACCCTTTAACCTCGGACTGTCCGTCGAATACCTTGCCATGGTTATTATCGGCGGTATGGGTAATATTGCCGGGTCAATATTCGGAGCAACCTTTATAACTGTGCTGAACGAGGTATTGCGATTGCTGACGGACTTTCTTATGAATGCGGGGATAGTCGAAGGTTTTCAGCTGAATGTTGCGCCGTTACGGGAGTTGGTCTTCGGGGCGGCGATTGTTCTCTTCATTCTGTTCGAGCCACGGGGACTTGCGGAAGTGTGGCGTATCATCCGGTCAAGTTTCAAACTGTGGCCGTTCTCATATTAGACCGGATAGGTGATTTTAATGCCGATGTGGCTAAATTACGATTTAAACAAAAGTTAAGGTATCAGAGGCTTTCGGATATCACAGAGGAAATCCATGAACAGTAAACCATTACTTCAGCTCAACAACATCAGCGTCGTATATTCCGACGTTATTCAGGTACTCAAGGGAGTCTCCCTTACCGTAGAAGAGAACACGATTGTTTCGTTGCTCGGAAGCAATGGAGCAGGAAAGACGACGACACTCAAGGCAATCTCCGGACTTCTTAAACCGGAAAACGGAAGAGTTACCGATGGAACGATCATGTTTAATGAAAAGACGGTCCAGAATTCAGCTCCCGAAGATATCACCCGTATGGGCATTATTCAGGTTCTCGAGGGTCGTCAGCCCTTTAAATACCTGACGATTGAAGAAAACCTCCGTGTGGGAACGGCCACACGATGGGGCAAGCCGTACAAGCAGGATATGGAAATGATCTATGAGTATTTCCCCTCGCTGATAAAACGAAAAAAGAGTCTGGCCGGTTACTGCAGCGGTGGAGAACTTCAGATGCTTGTTATCGGAAGGGCGCTGCTTGCACATCCGAAGCTGTTGTTGCTTGACGAGCCGTCATTGGGACTTGCCCCCCTCGTTGTTAAAGAAATATTCCGAATCATCAAGCGGATCAATGAAGAGCAGGGGACGACAATCATCCTGGTTGAACAGAATGCTAATATGGCGCTTCAGATTGCCCATTACGGATATGTCATGGAAAACGGCAAGATTGTTATGGAAGGCAAGGCTGGGGAACTTCGTGAAAATCCGGACGTTAAGGAATTTTATCTCGGAATGGGAGCCTCCGGTACTGTAAAATCATACAGAAATATAAAATCATATAAACGGCGCAAACGATGGCTCTGATCGTGGAGCAGTGATAAGTGATGAGTGATCAGTGGGAATAACCGGAAATAACGTATCGTATATGGGGTGTTGGGCTCTAATCAGGATGATCGAACGACGATACTTCAACAATGAATAACAAATTCCAATATTATTTCCGAAGCATTGCATCCGTACGTTTTTGGAACACCTTATACCGGGATTTTTCGACAACCTGCCAACAGCTGAAAAATGAAAAGAAAATGAAAGGAACCACTTATGGCAGAATATTATGACGATAAAGAAATAATATCACCCCAGGAGAGATTGCAGGAACAGAATAAACGATTAGCTGAAATGATTCGAATCGGCTATGACGCATCACCATACATCAAAAATGCATTTGATGATTGTGGTCTGACAGCAAATTCCATAACGTCCATCGACGATCTTGAGAAACTGCCAGTAATCTCACGAGAGAAATTGGTTACACAGGAAATGGACAGTCCGCCGTATGGAGGCCTGACAGATCCAAATCTCGTAACGGACAGAATCTTTACATCGCCGGGCCCGGTTTATGAACCTCATTTGTCGGAACATGCCCTCTGGCACCGAGGGTATAGTGCTGCAGGATTCAAAGAAGGTGATATTGTTCTTAATACATTTTCATATCACATGGTAGCGGCGGGATTGACATTTCATGAAGGACTCAGATCCGTCGGAGCGACGGTGGTTCCTTCGGGGACATCGAGTACAGACATGCAGGTACAGCTGATCCGGGATTTAAAGGTCACGGGATATACCGGTACGCCCAGCTTCCTTATGGCGATTATCACCAAAGCCGAGGAACTGGGATTTAATTTTAAAAATGACTTTAGACTTCGAAAGGCGAGTTTCGTAGCAGAACCCCTCCAGCCATCCCTTCGAAAGAAATTTGAAGAAGAATACGGTATCGACACCTATCAGATGTACGGTGCAACGGAAGTTGGAGATATCGCATATGAATGCGGTGAAAAAAACGGGTGGCATCTCTGTGAGGATGTTATTGTTGAAATTGTCGATCCGGCAACAGGACTGAAGGTCGAATCAGGACAGCTGGGAGAAGTCGTCGTCACCAGGCTGAACGATATGTTTTTCCTGTTCCGCTTCGGAACGGGTGATCTTTCACGTTTTATTGAAGAGCCCTGTTCCTGCGGAAGAACATCTTATCGGCTTGACGGTATTGCCGGAAGGGTAGGGGATGCGACGAAAGTACGGGGGCTTTTTATCGCACCCAGTCAGCTGAATACGCTAAAGGAGTGCTTTAGGGATTACTCGTTCCAGATTGTTATTACAAGAGAAGAATTTAGAGACCATCTGGCAGTTCGCGTGGCATCGACCAATGAGATGACGTCGAATGAGCTTGATCGCTTCAAGAAGATTTTTCAGGAAATATGCACGATACGACCGGATGACATCGAGGTGATAAGTCGGACTGAGCTGGAAGCGGAGGGACTTCAAT
Source organism: uncultured Syntrophaceae bacterium (assembly GCA_964498145.1). Lineage (GTDB taxonomy): Bacteria > Desulfobacterota > Syntrophia > Syntrophales > UBA6807 > DSDU01. Next base: position 5,617 of record CAZCGI010000054.1, on the reverse strand, counting down.
TGATCATTGATAAAAGAGAGTGGAAATAAGCCTATATCCACAATAGTGATTACGACAGCGAAACATCTTTCATCCGCAACTGGATGTTACTCATGCCGTTCCAATTATTAATCTGCGGAGTAAACAGAGCATTGACTCTCGAATTGTAGAGACGGTCCGACAGGTGCGCCATACCGAACCAGATTGAATTCTGATAGACCGTGCTGTCATTGAGAACCATTCGCAGGTGATTCGAGCCCACCGTTGTCAGAGAGGCGACCTTGATATTTTCGACACACAGTATCGGTTCGGGATTCATATTACCGAACGGGGCAAGCATATCAATTTGTGAAATCAGATCGTAATCGATATCGTTAAGACTGCAGTAGGCATCGACAATTGTTTGAGGCGAAAGATTCGGAATATCAAGATTTTTCGCGATTGCATCATTGAGGGCAACGGAAAACTCTTCAATATTTTCTTCTTTAATGGATATTCCCGCAGCATAACGGTGACCGCCGTATGAAATGAGAAGAGGATCGCATTTTTCTTTCAATCCTTGATAGAGGTTGAATTCTGCAATGCTCCTTCCCGATCCTTTACCCACACCGTCTTTGAGGCTGATCAGAATAGCAGGTCGATAGTATCGATCGACCAGCTTTGACGCCACAATACCGATAACACCCGGATGCCAGTCGGAAGATGCAAGAACGATTGATTTGATGTCTTCCTGATCGTACCGGGTTTTTATATGCTCAAGTATTTCATCCAGTATGTTTCTTTCTATGTCCTGACGCTCCCGGTTATATGAATCGAGAACCGAAGCCAGTCGCATAGCTTCCTCGGGATCTTCGGTAAGTAACAATTTAACGGCATCCTGCGGAGATCCCACTCTCCCGGCGGCATTGATGCGCGGTATCAGTTTAAAAGATGCGTCCTGGGCACCGACGACGTTTAAATCAATGCCGCTTCTTTCTTTCAAGGCTTTAATCCCGATTCTCCGCCCTTCATTGATAATTTCCAGCCCGATTTTTGCGAAAATTCTGTTTTCGTCGATAAGCGGTGAAATATCTCCGATTGTTCCAAGTGCTACGAGATCGAGGTATTCTTTTAAGTTGGGGTACGGTTTATCATTCCAGAACCCTATGTTACGAAGGGTGCCGCGCAACGCTATAAGGAAATTAAAGACAATGCCGACCCCGGCAAGCTGCTTGAACGGGAATGAACAATCGGCACGGTTCGGATTAATGGCAGCAACTGCATCAGGCAATATATCAGGGACTTCATGATGGTCCAGAATAACAGTATCAATTCCCCGTGACGTTGCATACGCGACTTCATTCGTATCGGTAATACCACAATCGACAGTAATGATGAGAGATACACCGTCATTTTTAATCCTGTCGATGGCGTTTTGATTTAGGCCGTATCCTTCTGTAATACGATCAGGGATATAATAGGTTACGGGTTGCTGAATATCTTGCAGAAACTTCACGAGGACAACAATTGAGGTTATCCCATCGGCATCATAATCACCATAAACGGCAATTCGTTCACTCTTGAAGATAGCCTCGATCAGCCGGTCAACCCCCTTCTCTATATCTTTCATGAGAAAAGGGCTGTGAAGATCCTTCAGCGAAGGATGCAGGAATCGGTGCGCATCCTCAGGATCTGAAATGTTACGATTAATCAACATCCGCGATACGATGGGCTTTATACCGAATTCCTTGGACAGCTCGTCGTGTATCTGACTTTGCTTATCGGGTAGTTTCCATACCGTGCGTGGAAGCATCGTTCGTTCTTCTTTGCGTGATTTTCATTTCAATGCCGACTTTAATGCAAAACATATTATCAAGGGATGACGACATGTCAAGAAGAGAATTACTTCTTGATATTTTAAAATGTGAATGCTAAATACAGTCTTCTGTAAATTCAATGCCATGCCACATAATATAATAAAAAAATACATACGGTTAGACCGATCGGATATAGCATCCTTGAAGTTCTTCTTTGAAGGATATGATGGGATTGGAACGATCACAACGGTGGACAGATACAAAGCAATTGTTGAAGTGACGATAATGCCGGATTATGCTACGGATGCAGAGCTGATCCTGGAAGCATTAAAAGAGGAGATTGGATTCGAGGAAATAGAATCAATACTATAGAAAGGACGTGTAATGAAGAAATTCCTGCTGGCATCGGTCATCATGATCATTGTTCCTCTGTTAATGGCTATGGGGGGAATAATGGGAGAAGACTCTCCTGATAAAATTCCAATTCCGGATGAAAAATTTAATGCCGTCTTCATAGATCAGCTCAATGTGACGACAGAATGCACCAACGTGTCGATACAGGGCAAGTCATTTGTAGAGGGGAAAAAGGGGGAGGGAACCTATGCCATACCATTTCAAAACATTTCAAGCATCATATTCCTCCTGCGCAATGGTCTATTAGAGGGGCATGTTGCGTTGAAGGAAGGTAACGAAATGACCCTTATTCTCAAGAAAGATCACAAAGCATATGGTAAAACCAAGTATGGAACCTTCCAGATAAAATTAATCGATCTCAAAAAAATGGTTTTTACCAAGCAGGATTAAAAAATAAAGGGGAATTTACATTCCCCTTTCGTAACAACAATATCAAATGTGACGTCTATTCGGTTAAACCGCTTTCCGCACGAAACCGGAACGGAGGCACCGTGTACATACTTTCTTTCTCTTTACTGAACCCGTCTTTTCATCAATAACACGCAATTTCTGAAGATTCGGATACCATATACGCTTGGTCTTGTTGTTCGCATGACTTACTTTGTTTCCAACAGACGGTCTCTTTCCACAAACCTCACATACTCGAGCCATATTCAAACTCCTTAGGAAAATTGAACTGCTAACTAACTCAAAAATGGTAAATTTGCAAGTTATTTTTAAATTTATTTTCCTCTTGATACTTAATATTGCTTCATAAAATATGTTTTAAAGAATACGCTATTTTTCGTAAAAAGTCCAAACAACTTAGACGGCAGACATAACCTTGTTCATACTGCCGAATTTCGACTGTCCTCCCTTACCTGTGGAGTCTGTCTGTTACACGATAAGGAGAGTCGTTAATCATTACTCATTGACGGAGGCTGTCCTGTTGCTTCAAGGACACGCATCCACACATTGCCGTTCGGATCGACTTTCTTACGGGTCGTAACAGTCCTGATTGGTAAATGAACGTATTCATTTTTGTATAATCCCACAACCATTCCTGTTTTTCCCGCCATGCCGGCATGAACGGCACATTGTCCCAACACGGCGCAATACAGGCTGTCGCTTGCGTTTGCCGAGACGCTCCGTATCGTATAGCTGGGATCGATATATTTAAGGTTCATTTCCATATCGGTCTTCGAAAAATATTCCTCGATATGAACCTTCAACAACAGTCCTATGTCATTGAGTCTTATATTTCCTGAGGCATCCCGCAGGATAGGATTCGCACTGTCAAACAGACCCTGGCCGGCTCCCTCCGCAACCAGGATGACGGCATGCTGCCGTTCTCTGAGCCTTTTTTCAATAACGCTGAGAAATCCCTTCTCCCCATTTAATTCAAACGGCACTTCGGGAATCAATACAAAATTGACGTCGTTCTGGGCTAGGGCGGCGCTCACGGCTATGTGTCCCGATTGTCTCCCCATGATTTTTACCAGTCCGATACCGTTCGGCGCTCCTTTGGCTTCAACATGGGCACAATCGATAACTTTCACCGCTTCTGAGATCGCCGTGTCGAATCCGAATGTCTTATCGATGAGATTCAGATCGTTATCGATTGTTTTCGGTATGCCGATTATACTTATATTGAGCTGTCTTCGAAGAATTTCTTCGGTGATCAATTCCGCGGCCTTCATTGTCCCGTCACCGCCGATACAGAAGAGAATATTAATATTGAGCTGACAGATCGAATCTACCAACTCCTCAATATCCTGATTTCCCCGTGACGATGAGAGAATACTGCCGCCGAGTGTATGGATATCTTTAACGAAGTCAGGAGTCAGTTCTATGACATCATGCCCGTATTTTGCGATAAAACCTTGAAGACCATAACGTATTCCAAGTATGTTTCTCACGTGATATCGGTAATAGAGCTGCATGACGACCGCCCGTATGACATCATTCAGGCCGGGACAGAGCCCTCCACAAGTTACAATGGCGGCTTTCGTCTTTGCCGGATCGAAATAAATCTTTTCCCTTGGGCCGGCTACCTCAAGGGAAAGCGGCTCTCCGGTTCCCCCTCGTAATTTATCGAATTCTTCTCGATCGATGTTAAAAAGAATTTGCTTTTTGTCGTCTGTAAAAATGCTGGGGATATGAGGAGATGGTATTTTACAGGACCCCAGTGACCTTATTGAAAAATCATATTTCGAATCTTTCATGGCACTATTCTCCGATTACGCATTGGGCTGCATCAATACCGGAGAGAATTTCTCCGGTAAAACCGAGACCTGCAAGCATCATGCCGCCTGTAACGAAAATGTTATGCACCGGTGTTGTACAGGAAAATGGAGAAATCCCGAGAATATCCGATCTGGTGTTTGAATATTTCCGGCAGATAACTTCCTGATACTGTCTTGATATATCAATTGATCTTTCAATATTCATATAATCAATATTTTCCTGGATAAACGGAAGATAATTCTCAATGCTCTTTAGCATCTTTTGCGATACTTTTTGAAGGACGACATTGCTCAAGCGCAGTGGTGAGTCATCGAGAAAGACCGAGATGCTTGCTGCTCGCTTTCCCATTGGTGCACGGGACGTATCGGTGCGGGAGCTCATCTCGACAAAAAGAAGATTTCCATTCGTCAGAGATTTGTCTTCTTCTGAAATAATAATGACGTGTTCACCCATCTTTTCCGGAATACCTTTGTCGTCGATTCCGACGTGAAGCGTAAAGGGGTGGTGCGGCTTTCCGATTGCTTCATATTGTCTGTTGAGTTTAGAGAACCGCTTAT
>CAZCGI010000054.1:0-635 GCA_964498145.1 uncultured Syntrophaceae bacterium | reverse complement strand
GTTTTAAGTTTTTCCCATTTTTCGCTGACAATGGCACTTCGGCCGTTGATAGTATGATTCTCATCGTTCATGGTCAGGTCGACTTTGACGTCATCTTGTATTTGAAGCCTTAAAATGGAACAGCCTTGCACAAGACTGCCGCCAGACTCCGAAAATATCTTTATCAGTCTGTCGGTTAATGTATGTTTACCACCGGCAAAATAGAATTGGTCATGAAAAAGCGATGTGAACGCATAAGCACGAACGAACGAATTTGCAGTATCAACGCTCATATTAGAAAATATGAGCGTTATAGCGTCAACCATCTTTTGAAATGGAATATTATGGCGAAGAGGTTTGAAACTCCGGGATAACGATAGTCTGTGCCATACAAGAGCAGGGCTGTGTCCTATAAATCGGACAAAGTTTCTGAACGAGCGTGATTTACAGTGGAAACCGTTGACGAGTATTTTCGATAATACGTCATTTTTTCGTTTCAGGGTTTCGCAAAGTGACTCTATGGCGCCGGTATCACCTTCAAATTCTCTTTTGAATTCCGTCAGATAGTGATTGTTGACATTCGAAATATCAATTCTATGGCAGGGGGATAAAACCTGCACAGACGGGTTTAGAGGATGAATGAGGTGTTCCTTAAT
>CAZCGI010000053.1:0-9898 GCA_964498145.1 uncultured Syntrophaceae bacterium | reverse complement strand
GAATGCAATCTTTTCAATAAGAAGTTTTTTCCTTTCTTCTATGGTTAAGACAACTCGAACTCCTCTCGTTCCCGCCTTCTCAATGTTATACTCAACTATTGCGTTGAGATATCCTTTATCACGGTACAGTGTCTTAATGTTCTCCACGTCGGACTTTATCTTATCAAGATTGAGAACCTGCCGGGTCTTGATGGTGAGTACATTGCGAATGTCTTCCTCATCAATATCATCATTCCCCTGAATGATGATGTCCGATATGAGTGGTTTTTCCTCAACAATGTACGTAAGAATCTTTCCCGCAGCACCCTCGGTTATTTTCACCTGGACATCGCTGAAATAACCCATTTTGTAAATGGCCTTGATATCATCCGACAGGGTTTTACCTGATACAAGCGTCCCTTTTTCGCTTTTAATGACATTCAGAATTGCACTGTCCTCAATCTTCTTATTACCAGTAACTCCAGTTTCTGCTATTCCCAGTTCTTGGAAATTGACCTTCATAATTTTTTCTACAAGCGTTGCAGAAATCTTCCCAATACTCTCCACACCGGTTCCGTAAGCAAATATGCCGGTTACAACGTGTCGTTTTTTCACATCGTATGTCGAAACATCTGCACTGATCGTATTACCCAGCCTCGTAAGACTGCCGGTAACGATTAAATCAGCATCAACTGTATCGCCCACATGCCAGATTAATTCTGCGGAAAACTGCCTTCCATCGATAAGTGATGAAAATGACTTTGTATCTACAACGTAAAAACGTCTTGTTTTGAGCACTTGGCCCGTTAATTCCTTTGTTATCGATTTCTCAAGAGTGGCAGCGTCGGTTTGACTGTAAATTTCAAAGGGGAAAATAGCGATGCGCTTGAACTCCTCCGCATGAGAACCATGCACCCAGACAAGAGCAAGCGCGAATATTATAAAAAAGAAAGTTCTGATTGAAGAGAGCAATTTCATATTACAGATCGTATGTCCTCCCGTCTCGCAGACCGATGACACGTGACATTCGTTCAGCAAGATCTATGTTGTGTGTAACAACTACCAAGGTTATCCTTCTTGTTTTATTCAGATCAACCAGAATATCCTGAATTTTTCCGCCTGTTTCACTGTCAAGGTTTCCCGTGGGTTCGTCTGCCAACAAGATCTCGGGGGACATGATGAGCGAACGGGCTACTGACACTCGCTGCTGTTCTCCCCCTGAAAGTTCACCTGGTTTGTGAGGCAATCTATCACCAAGACCAACATCAGTCAAGATATTGACCGCCCGCCGGCGTGCTTCAGATATCGGAATTCCCTGAATCAATGCCGGCATCATGGTATTTTCGAGACAGGTAAATTCCGGCAAAAGATGATGAGCCTGAAATACGAACCCAATCTTTTTGTTTCTGAACTCCGCCTGCTGTTCCTCACTCCACGTAAAAACATCAATATCATTATAGAGTACCGAACCTGATGTCGGACGATCTATGAGCCCAAGAATATTGAGAAAGGTGCTTTTCCCCGCACCGGAAACACCAAGAATCGCTAAAGAGTCACCTCGGTCGATTTTGAGATTCAACCCGTTAAGAACCCCAATCGTGTTTCCATCCTTAATAAATGTTTTCGTTAAATTGCTGACCGATATCATTCTCTTGCCTACAACCCTTTGATTTTATGTCTATCATTCATATCTGAGCGCCTCTGCCGGATCAAGTTTCGACGCATTCCACGACGGATAAATCGTGGCAAGAAAGCATATAATCATGGCAACTATCATAATAACAAACACATCACCGAAATTGACTTTCGAGGGAAGCTCGCTGAGATAATAGACATCTCCCGGCAGGATCTTAAACCCAAAGAGATTTTCAACAAATAACGAAATCGGTTCGATATGAAACGCCACCAGAAGTCCTCCGATACACCCCAGAAAAGTACCGATGGCTCCGATAATAAGTCCTTGTAACATAAAAATTTTCATGATGCTTTTGGATGTTGCCCCCATTGACTTCAAAATGGCAATATCCCGTGTTTTTTCCATAACAACCATGATGAGCGCCGTTATAATATTAAAAGCGGCAACAACGACGATCAGACTTAAAATAATAAACATTACACGCTTTTCCAGTCGCAAAGCGGCAAAGAGATTCTTATTCATCTGCATCCAGTTTCTTGCCCAATAGGGATACCCCAGTTCTTTCTCGATTGCCTCGGCAATATCCCCGGCATTATAGATATCCTGAACTCTGATTTCTATACCCGTTATGTCATCACCCATATTGAAAAAGCGCTGGCACTCGGAAAGCGACAGGAAGGCAAGACCGGAATCATATTCATAAAATCCAGAATCGAAAATTCCAACAACAACAAACTTTTTTATTCGAGGAACCATCCCCATGGGGGTAGCGATACCCATGGGCGACAAGACATCAACAGTATCGGACGCAAACAACCCAAGATTTTTGGATAATTCCTTACCGATAACGATCCCCGGTAATGTTTGTTCGTTGTCCATATCACGGGCCAGGTTGCCGATATCTCCATCCACCATCTTCCCGAGGCTGAGAACGTCGAGAGCACTTTTCGGATCGATGCCCCTCAAAACGGCCCCGGTTACCCGCTCATCGTTCTTCACCATGGCCTGTCCATAAACGAAAGGCGTTGACGCTACGACACCGTCTATCCGGTCGACCTTCTCTTTCACCTGGTAATAGTCATTCATTTTCCCATGATATTTCATGAGGACGATATGGGAACTGACACCCAGTATTTTATTTCGAAGATCGCTTTCAAACCCGTTCATGACGGCAAGCACTATAATCAGGGCGGCAACCCCGAGGAAAATTCCCGCAACCGAAATGAATGTTATGAGTGAAACAAATGCTTGTTTTCGCTTGGCCCTTAGATACCTCAGGGCTATAAAAAATTCATAGGACATCGTTTATAACCATTTCTCTCAATTCAAACGACTTCGGTAATCTACTCAATAGGGGGGTACGGTATCCGTATCGTTTCATGAATAATGTGCGATTTAGACCGTCATTCACAAGATCACGTTTTCACTCTCATATGAGGGAAGAGGATCACGTCCCGGATTGAAGGCGAATCCGTAAAGAGCATGACCAACCGGTCTATACCGATTCCTTCACCGGCTGTCGGGGGCATTGCGTATTCCAAGGCTCGAATATAATCTTCATCCATTTCGTGAGCTTCAAGATCTCCCGCTTCCCGTTCTTTCAGTTGCATGAGAAACCGTTCACGTTGGTCATCAGGATCATTGAGTTCGGAGAAGGCATTAGCGATTTCTCTTCCATTGATATACAGTTCAAATCGATCGGTAAATCGCTCATCATTATTATTTTTTCGTGAAAGGGGAGATACCTCAAGTGGATATTGCGTTATGAATGTCGGTTGAATAAGCTTTTCCTCAACAACCGCTTCAAATATGTCCATAATAACTTTTCCCAGCGATTCATTGTTCGGCACATCGAGTCCAACATCACGGGCATATGCAATCGATTTTTCTCTATCTTCCAGAATGGCGCTTTCGGCACCCGTATAGGCAACAATAGCGTCCTTAACGGTCATCCGACGCCACGGAGGGGTCAGATCAATTTCAGTTCCCTGGTAGGTAATTATGAAAGAATCAAAGAGTTCCCGGGCGATATGGGTCAATAATTCCTCGGTCATGTTCATGAGGTGCTCATACGTGGCATAAGCCATGTAGAATTCCATCATCGTGAACTCAGGGTTATGCAGCGTTGACACCCCTTCATTCCGGAAATTGCGGTTCAGTTCAAATACCCGTTCAAGGCCTCCCACGACAAGTCGCTTCAGATAAAGTTCGGGCGCTATTCTCAAATAGAGATCCATGCCGAGGGCGTTGTGATACGTCTTGAACGGTTTAGCCATGGCGCCTCCCGCAATGGAATGCATCATAGGAGTCTCAACCTCGAGAAAATCATATTTATACATAAAATCACGGATAATACGAATGATATGACTTCTTCTGTGAAACAGGTCTCTCACCGACGGATTGACAATCAGGTCCAGATGTTTCTGTCGATATCTCGTTTCAACATCGGTCAACCCGTGCCATTTTTCCGGTAAGGGATGGAGGGCTTTTGATAACAGACGAACAAATTCCGCCTGGACTGTCAGTTCTCCGGTTTTCGTCTTAAAGACACGACCGGCAACCGATACGATATCACCGACATCAAGCTTCTTGAAAAGTGAATAATTATCGTCTCCGACAATATTTTTCTTTACATAGGCCTGGATTCTGCCTTTACGATCCTGGATATTAATAAACGCAGCCTTGCCGAAATTTCTTACTGCGATAATCCTCCCCGCCAGGGTGAATTTGTCTTCGATCTTTTCAAGGTCTTCGTTATCCAAGTCTCCTAACCGGCCGATAACGTCTTCCGTCGTCGCCGTTATCTCGACGTCATTGGGATAAAGATCGATTCCGTCAGCTTTCAGATTTTCGATTTTTTCTCGACGCGTTTTTAACAATTCGCTTTCACTCATCTATCGATTCCTCACACACAATATAAAGCAAAATTAACTATATCCTTTTTGAATATTAGTCAAGAAAGAATTACCCCTACTCCCAGAAAAGAATTGACAAAAAAACGCCACAATACTAGCATGCTGTATTTATTTTCGGTTGTCTCTTGATGGTATCTATATTTCATGCAGCAGTTATGTACCTTTTACATTTGAACAGGGAAAAACCGTCGAACAATGAAAAAAACTATTGATAGAAAAAGGGCACTGCAAACGATTAAACGATTCACACAATCAAAGGTCCTCGTTATCGGCGATATCATGGTCGACCAGTTTATCTGGGGAAAGGTCTCCCGAATATCACCGGAAGCTCCTGTACCTGTTGTCGAAGTCACAAAAGAAACGTTGCTCTTCGGCGGTTGTGCCAATGTAATGAACAATATATTTTCCATCGGAGGTAATGCGCTCATTACCGGTATCATCGGTCCTGATGATATGGGACGATGGTTTATACGGCAATGCAGAAAAATGAGAATCAAGACTGACGGTATTATCGTTGTCAATAATCGCCCGACCATTGTCAAGACACGAGTGGTCGCCCATCACCAACAGGTAGTTCGATTCGATCGAGAAAATAAACACCCGATAACTCCTGATAATATAGCAACAATGATGCAATACATCGATGGGATTAAAGACGAGATTGGAGCAGTCGTGATTTCTGATTACAATAAAGGAATTATTACAAAAAAACTCATACGGGGAATAAAAAAAATCATTGCGGACAGAAATATCACGATATGTGTCGATCCGAAACAAAATGATTTTTCCTTTTATCGGGGATGCGACATCATCACCCCCAATCATCACGAAGCGGGTCGTGCCGTTGGAATGGTTTTGACAAGTTACGATGATATAATCAAGGCGGGCACAATGCTTCTCAAAAAATACGATTTCAAAGCCGTTCTGATAACAAGGGGTGAAGAAGGCATGACGCTCATGGAGCACACGGGAAAAGTCATCAATATTCCAACGGTTGCAAAAGAAGTCTTTGATGTCACCGGAGCCGGCGATACTGTTATCGGCGTCTTCGCTCTTTCCGTGGCAGCCGGAGCATCGTTTAGTGAGGCTGCTGCATTGGCGAACCAGGCAGCAGGTATTGTCGTCGGCAAGGTAGGAACCGCTACCGTAACTCAAACAGAACTGATGAATGTCTTATGAGTGAACCGAAGCAACCTGAACCGGTTAAGCTGATTTCCAGCATCTTTGCGAACAGCCGGGAAAATATAACAACAGTAATCAAAAAACTGTCCACACTTTTAGGACCTGTCGATTACATCAGCACTATCAGAGCCTTTAATTTTACAGACTATTACGAGGCTGAAATGGGACAGTCACTCACACGGCGATTTATAACTTTTGAAAATCTGATAAGTCCGGACCATCTGCCGGAGATCAAAAGAACAACGAATATTATAGAAAAAGAATTTGCGGAACAGAATTACCGACGGGTAAATATCGATCCCGGATATATATCCCCGGCTCATCTCATCCTCGCAACCGGTAAGGCATATACCCATCGTCCTTATCTGAGAGACGGCATCTATGCCGACCTGACTCTCATATACAGACACGATTCATTTCATCCGCTCGACTGGACGTATCCTGATTATGCCGAGGGGAAAACAATCAACTTATTCAATATGATAAGACAACGCTATCTTATTCAGTTGAAGCAGCTGAAAGATAGTGTTTCAGACCATTTCATATCGAGGTCCAACGCAAGAGAGGAGATTCAACCCAAATGATTAAGAGCATGACCGGCTACGGCAGAGCACTATCAATCCTCAGCGACAAGACGATTGTAGTGGAAATAAAATCAGTTAATCATCGAAATATAGAAATCTTCGTACGTATACCCAATATTCTTTCTTCTCTGGAACCGGAAATAAAGAAAACGATAGGAGAGCAGCTGTCCCGAGGGAGAATCGAGGTCAGCCTTCGAGCTGAATCCGATGTCAGCCGGGGTATTGTAGAAAAACTGGAAATCAACCTCCCACTCCTTCGTAGTTATTATTCTATTCTGAATCAAATAAGAGAAGAATTCAGCTTCAAAGATGAAATTAACTTCGAAATGCTCACCAGCTTCAGAGATGCTTTCTTCTATCCGGAGCAGGAAATAGATCTTGAGGAAACATGGAGACAACTGCAGGCAACCCTGGCCGAATCACTTGCAGGACTTATAGAAATGAGGGAAAAGGAGGGACTTGCATTATACGGAGATTTCAAAGGCCGTTTATCAACCGTCTCGACATACATGGAAAAATTAAAAACACGGGCACCTAAAGTTGTTGATGAATATCATGAAAGGCTTTCCAAGAGAGTTCGTGAACTCACAAACGATCTGGAGATTGACGAATCTCGTTTAATTCAGGAAGTTGCACTGATGGCAGAAAAAAGTGACATAACCGAGGAGATCGTCCGCTTGGAGAGCCACCTGGGTCAATTCGCTGAAATGCTGGAAAGCAATGAGCCGGTGGGAAGAAAAATGGATTTGTTGTTACAGGAAATGCATCGAGAAATCAATACCATAGGATCTAAAAGCAGTGATGTCAATATATCCCGTAACGTCATCGAGATAAAGAGTGAACTTGCCAAATTGCGGGAGCAGGCACAGAATGTCGAGTAATTATGATATGATTCTTTGATTATTCTCTCGAAGTTTCAAACATGATGCATGTAATTCCATAATGACCATATGAAAAATGAAGAAAGATGGACAAAATATCGGGAACTGCTCCGCGAGATACCGAAATTATCATGTGATATAAAGGTCATGCAGGATCGCGGGATTGACACATCATCTCTGGAACACAAGCTTGAAACAAAACAAGAGGAATTAAAGAAGATGAGTCGTGAATGTCGCAACAGCAAGAAGATCAATAACGACGAGAACGGATTGCTGATCGTTGTTTCAGCACCCTCGGGTACCGGCAAGACCACTCTATGTAAGAGAATTTTAGAAATAGTTCCCAATCTCAGATTTTCAGTATCATATACCACGCGTTTCCCCCGGCGAGGAGAACAGAACGGTAAGGATTATTATTTCATTTCCGAAGATGAGTTTAGACAAAAAATCACGGAAGGGGAATTTGCCGAGTGGGCCGAAAATTACGGTCACCTGTACGGAACATCATTCTTAGAAGTAGAACGATTATTAAATAATAAGATCGACATTCTTCTCGATGTCGATCCTCGGGGAGCAAAAGCATTAAAAGAAAAGTATCCTGATGGTATCTTTGTCTTTGTCCTTCCTCCGTCTATCGATGCGCTGGAGGAACGATTAAGGGGAAGAGGATCGGAAAAGGATGATATGCTGCGTATTCGTCTCAATAAAGCAATGGATGAAATGAAAGAAGCTTTGTGGTATGATTATGCGATTGTTAATGAGCGCATAGAAGAATCACTCGATATATTGCGATCAATTTACCTTGCTGAGAAGAATAAGAAAAACAGTACAAGGAAATTATTACAAAAAGTTATAAAAAACCGGAGGTAGTTATATATGGCACGGATCACCGTTGAAGATTCACTGAAAACGGCACAAAACAGATTTGCACTCGTCTTGTTGACTGCACAAAGAACGAAACAAATACTGAAAGGATCAAAACCGCTGAGCGATCGAAAGGAAAACAGAGAAATCGTCACCGCATTGAGAGAAATTGCGGAAGAAAAGGTTGTATTCAGTCATCCTGAATACCTGCGTGTTATCGATGAAGACAGAAAACACCTGGAACGACCCCTTGAAATGTTGGAACATTATGATGATACGGAATAAAGGTATCTTCCATTTTGAATCGTGAGATCCTGGTTCTTTCAATACAAACAGCACATGGTAATGAGGGTGTAACGACTTGCCTGCCGTTAATCATGTTCGACAGACAGTTAGCGCTGTGTCGCTTAAAGAAGACTACCAGATCTCGAAAAGGATTGTAAAACATGGTCATTTACGGCGTCAATCCTGTCAGGGAAACGCTCCTGGCCAACATACTGCCAATAGAAAAAATTATTCTTGCACGGGGGCGGAAAAGCCGCGATATCGATGAAATACTGAAGATCGCCGCAGAGAGGAATATTATCATCACCCATGACGACAAATATCATATAACATCTCTCGCCGGCAACAAATCGCACCAAGGCATTGCGTGCATTTGTAATGATTACACATACGCAGATATTGACACTGTTATTGAAAATAATAATGAACATCTTACAGGGAATCTCATTCTCATCCTGGACGGCATAGAAGATCCTCAGAATCTTGGTTCTATTATACGAACGAGTTATTGCTTTGGAATCAATGGTATAATCATTCCGCAAAATCGATCGGCAGCGGTTACGTCCACCGTTATAAAGGTATCTGCCGGTGCTGCTCTGCATCTTCCGGTAGCACAAGTCGTAAATATTGCCAGAACGATCGATTATCTCAAGGACCGAGGTTTTTGGATATTTGGATCAGACGCTCACGGGCAAAGCGATTTACACACTCTCGATTATCGTGGCCATGTCTGTCTTGTCATCGGCAGCGAAGAAAGAGGAATTAGACCGCTCGTCAAAAAAAAATGCGACCATGTCATATCGCTGGAAATGCTGGATACGTTTGATTCCCTCAATGTTTCCGTTGCCGCAGGAATCATTGTCTACGAGATCTCACGCATCATGAGAAAATAGCAATTAATGTTTTGGGGTATTAAGACGATACATACGATAAGCACATGAAAAACAACTAACAAAGGGGAAGAACTCATGCCGGTATACTTGTGGGAAGGTATTACGAAAAGGGGTGAATCCAAAAAAGATGAAATGGAAGCACCTGACGAGGCTGCTGTCAGATCACTTCTTCGTCGTCAAGGTTTTAAAGATATAAAAATCAAGAAAAAACCGAAAGACCTGCTTGAAAATGTCACGTGGTTGCAGCCGAAGGTCAAGGAAAAGGACGTAGTCGTCTTCGCCCGTCAGTTTGCGACGATGATCAATGCCGGTCTTCCCATCGTCCACAGCCTCGACCTCCTCGCCCAGGAAGAAGAAAATAAGACGTTCAAAAAAGTAATTGCTTCCATAAAAGATGATATTGAGGGAGGCATGACACTGACCGATTCTATGAAAAAGCACCCCGATCTCTTTGATGACTTATTTGTCAACCTGGTCGCGGCCGGTGAGGCCGGTGGAATACTCGATGTAATTCTGAACAGGTTGTCGCAGTACATGGAAAAAGCGCTGAAGCTGAAAAGCAAAGTCAAAGGCGCCATGACATATCCCGCGGCAACGCTTGTTATTGCCATCGCCGTTGTCATTTTGCTCCTCTGGAAAGTTGTCCCTGTTTTCGAAGACATGTTCAAAGGTTTCGGAT
>CAZCGI010000052.1:4211-9907 GCA_964498145.1 uncultured Syntrophaceae bacterium | reverse complement strand
GGAAATCCAGCACGACGCCGTCATTGAAGCACCATTCAAGGGGAATATCGTCGATCGTCAGCGACGGTTCGCCGTTATCCATGGTCGGGTGATAGTGGTAAGGGGCATCAAGGTGTGTTCCGCTGTGAGTGGTTAACGTGATATATTCAAGCGACCAGCCCAGTCCGCCCGGCAATTGTTCCGTCGTAACGCCGGGGAAAAAATCCTTCATCTGATCGGCTCCTTCGCCATGATCCACATATTTGATTTCGGGAATCATCATCGGAGGATCGCTGGGAAGGTCCGATTCTATACTGATACTGAGATCAACGAAACGTTTCTTTTTCATAGTGCCTCCCGTTCATATAATGCTCATTTTATTTAGCGTCTGAACATTTCCCCCTTAGTAAACATGAATCGGTTTGAGGGTAAAACATGTGAGCGGAACGCGGTGGAATAACGTCATATTTTGTAATCCGGATGAAATATCGAAGCAGGCGTTCCAATGTATTATGTTCAGGTGATGCTTCATGGGATGCAAAGTCCCTTTGAGAAGGGGGGAATACCGATGTCCTGCAGCCCTTTTATGGGGATATACAAAAAGGAGTCACACGTCAAGAGAGGTGTGGAAAAACCGGAAAACTTTTTGTAACTGACGATCTTCAGCAACGGGCTGCGGCAGCCAAACGGTTATCCTGCTCCTCAAGAATAGTGTGTGAGAGTTTTTTATTTTTCATGGTGTACACGACGCGGCTGAGTTGGTAACTGGGCGGTATCATTTCCGTTGGATCGACGTTGTAAAGGGATGCGAATAGGCTCGCCGCCGCCGATACTCCGTTGGTTATTTCCAGTAATTCAGATGTTTCGAGGTGAACGGGTGTGCCCCACAGAAATTCAATCCCCAACAGAGTATTGGCAATGTAGTCGTGGACGAGTGGTTTCCCTTCGAATATATGGTCAAGATAGAGCTCGCCGTTCGTCATTTTCGATTCATTGATTATAATGTTAGGTGGGTGATATAGGGAATTGAGCAGCATCTGTCGGTAATCCTCGGCCTTTCTGCTCTTAATAAAATACTTCCACATGACGCCCGCTTCATCCAGTTTCCTTTCTATAACAAAAAGGCGGAACTCATCCACAAAATCCTGGTCTACAAATGTATTGATGAACAAGAAGTCGCTGAAGTTTTCCCGAAGGGTAAAGATGAATTTTTGTCCCACCGTTGTATTCCGGTCATACCCTCTTCGTTCGGCGATGTTACGTATCGTATTGAATTCATATGAGAGTTTCCCCCTGTTGGCGAGGTTTTGGGCATGACAGAACAGGCGCATACCGAGACTGTATGGATTGATTCCGGCACGGGGCAAAGCTGTGACGTTGGCATTAAGTCGGGCAAAGGGAATCTCATATCCAGTGATTCGATCATCTCCCGTGGTAAGTTTTTCGTGCCAATATGTGGCCCAACCTTCATTCATGATTTTTGTCCTGAGCTGCGGTTGAAAATACAGCGAGGTTTTTCGAACGATTTCGATGACGGTATTCACCCAGGGGTTTTCTTTTTTGTTCAGATACGACGAGTTTTTCATAATATACCGGATGAGATCTTTTGGAGTGCCGTCTTTGACGGATTTATATTTTGCATAAAGGGCGTCGAATTCGGGGTATGTTCCGACAATTGTCGACACGAACAGTGATTCAGCCATTTCGCCATGCTTTGCAAGCGAATCGTTGTAACGGTCGATCTCGTTGAGGTAATCCTTGTTCGATACCTTTTCTGCTGATTGGAGAAAGATATCAAAATAGTAGTCAAGTTTGCTAGATGATCTGGTTTCATTAAGATGACTCAACGATGACAATTCACTGTGAAAATTGACAAGGTTATCAATACCTCTTGCAAATTCAAGGACATAGTCGACCCATCTTCCTTTGTGTGAACGGAGCATTGCAATGAGCCGTTTGTCTGCAAGCGCCTGCCCCGCAAAGTCGTCATCCCAGGTATGTTTGAAAAAATGATTGTTCTGAAAGAAATCTATATGCGCGAGAACATGATAAAAAATCATCACATTCAGCCAATCCGGATTATTATCATTGTAGAATGAAATAGGTGGGTGGGTGTTGATGACCGTTTCGTATGGATTATAGGGATAGATATCATATCGTCCCTTTTCTTTAAGACACTCAACGTCATGGACCCAGTAATCGTAAAGTGTCGGTATCATGTTTTTTGATGTGAGTTCGAGGAGGTCTCTGTTTGTAACGATATACTCAAGCGTTTCATCTTGAAAAAAAAGACCTGCATCACGGGCGCGTTGCTTGCATTCTTCCATGATCCTCTTTGTATGTTGATCGATGAGCTTCATGGTATGGTTCCTTTAGTGGATATTTTCAGGAAATGAGCTTCTTTATTCCCTCAATAATACGGTTTTCTCCCTCATTTTCCTTCATGGAATCGAGACGAATAGTGTTGTTCCACTCGTCAAGAAGCTGTGATTGTTGAAGATATTTTTCCATGATAGTGCTACCATTGCTCCGGTTTGCTGCTTCGACTATGGTAATACCTATTCTGCTGCTGTATTTAAGCATTTTTCTGATCTCAGGAATCGTGTCCCTCCCGTCTTTGTCCCCGTCATCTCCGTCAGTTCCATGAAAAATGTAAATATTATAATCTTGGGCAAGGTTTTCACGCTCAACGATCGTGTTGACCATTTGATAAGCGGATGCGACCTTTGTGCCGCCCGCGACGGTTGAGTTGTAGTACGTGTAAAAATTATTTACTTCGCGGGCGCGGGTATCGTGAAGTATAAATCGCGTTATAATCCTGCGGTGATACTGGTAAAGAAGCCATCCATAAATCATAACATGTTGGCTGACAATGAGATCGGTGGGTTTCCCGGCCATGGAACCTGAGTAATCCCTGATAAAAAAAGCGACAGCCTGTGATTCCAGGTCTTTTTCCTTCGACATGATTCGGTAGATCTTATCGTTAGGGGAAATAATAAAGGATGTCGGATCAATAGAGCCAACATCAGGTATGTTGCCGAGGTGTGCGTTCGTTTCAATGATCTTTTTGAGAGTTGTCTTCTTATCAAGAAACTGTCCTGTGCCTCGCTGTCGGTCGGTAAGGTCGTAGACATGTTTCGTCAGCGATTTTTTTTTGCCTTTTCCCTGCAGATTGGGAAGTTCGAACTTATCGGTTAGAATCCGTCCGAGATCATAGGCATTCGATTCGATTTCATGATTGCCATCATTGCCGTTACCGGAATCATTACTTTCACTTTCCGTATGGTTTACTGGCTCCATGCCAATCAGGTCGGCAACATCTCCTTCTCCGCAGCCTCCCATGTGATCGCCTTCATCAAAACCTGATTTCCTGTTAATGACAACTTCATCATGAATTAACTTTTCTTCCACCGTTGTCGGGACAAGGATGAACTTGTCTTTCTCCTCCATACCTGGTTTAACAATTTTGCCGATGCGGATTTTTCTCGGGAAACCGTCTCTTTCACGGAGGATGTCCCTTTCAATCAATTCGTCAAGAGAATTTAATCCTGTATAAATGCCAGCCTGTGGGTATGGTAATTCCTGAAGATTCAATAAGTCGGAATAATCATAAACCGGCCGTTGGCAATTTTGCCATAAACAGTCCCGCATTATTCGCACCGGGAGGTTATGATGACCGTTTTCCTCCTGCTCCGCAGGTTTAATCGCACATTGGGAATACTTTTTATTCATTACATTACTTCTGCTTCTGCATCTGCTTCTCTGGAAACTGCCGGGAGGATATAGTAGATTTTAAAAGCATACGCACAGAACACCATTCGATAACTAGTGTGATCATCAGGCCATCGAATTTTTCTTCAAGCACATCCAGGTGAGTGCCGGGGCGATTCGATAAGCATTTTGTGGACGCTTCGGAATCGTTAGTAGAACGGCGTCAGACAGACTGCAATCCTCCCGAAAAAAGAGAAGATGCCGTTTAACAATATGCTTCGTGTTCAAGAGCGGCTACAAGTAGCTTGGCCATTGCCACAGCGTCTTTCAATTCATCGATATCTTTGGTTTCATCAGCTTTCTGTATCATTTCCTGTATCGTCTTCAGAATTCTGCTGGACTCTCGCTCGTAATGAGACATAATTCAAAACTTGCTCCTTTCTTGACTTTAGAAACCGATGTCCTGTTGAAAAAGTGTCCATTGGAGCACTGCGTGGATTACCAGAGCATCCGTTTGGTCTTCACAGGGCAATGTGTGCAAAATATCATAGCGTCGCCTTTTATCGTGCTTCAGGTGACCATTTCGTTTCCCTGATGGAAACTTGAAATTGATACTCGCGAAAACACACATCAACAAATCTCTTCTAGAACATATTTATTAATCTGGCGATAGGACCATTTCGGATTCGAAGGGTGATAATTCCTGAGGTTTGTAATACAAAGTATTAAATAAGCGATGGTAGAATTCGCTTCTTTTTGATGGTTTAGGAATAACTCTGTTACATTCCCCGGAAATAGATATATTCTCATTTGTTCATAAAGATATGGAAGGGAAGGAGCAGTTCCTGCGGAGACTGTTGAAAAACGCCCATCTGTCCCGATGCATCGGGATTACCCTCATCTTTCATCACTGCGACGTACCCGCAGGTACTACTCATTTGTATAACAGTCTGTCGGCATTGGGATGATACATTAAACCACGGATTATAAACTTTGAAATGCCGCCATTATGGAAGACTGCGGGACGTTGGACGTGTGGAGAATAAGAACACCGATGTGATTTGGTCAAAACTGGTGTCGGGAGAAGATAAACACCGGGGGATGCTTTCAGAGATATGATATGTCTAATAACTTTGACATCAACATTCGATTATAAAGATAAATGTTTTCATTCAAAAGAACGGTCTTTCAACCGGGGATGATCTTTCCTGACGATCGTACATGTCAGTGTTGATTCGTCAAACATGATAATGGCCATGCCCGACGTAAGTTGCCCCATTACCTGGTCTATTTTCCGCTGAAGCGGCACGTCCGTTTGCCCATAGTCGGTTCCGTCGCGAGTCACAAATTCCTCGATAAGTGATCTGAGGGCTTCCGGGGAGAGATGATCGTATGGTACTAGGACGATGCCGCTGATATCATTTTTGTCCATTGTTGTCATAATGAGCGTCTTTATTTGCCTGCTGCTCTGCTGCATAAGAGTTTTCATATCTTCTGTATCGGAGAATATCCTTATCCTTACCAGGTCCGAAAGTCCAGAAAAAGTCAGCGGCCCGGAAACGTGAGAGGCGGCAAGCCTTTAATCGAACGTGCTTCATTGCATCGCAGCAGGTCTGCAACATCAGTATACCATGTGCCGTTTTCAAAAGTGATGCCGAATTGTCGGCAGGGGCTTGGCCGGTTGTTGTAGATGGTGCAAAAGACAAATCTTCCCACATCACCGGAGAGGGCGATGCATCTCGGTTTCTTTTTATTCGTTCCTTTCATGCACCGTCTGAATGCGGAAAAGTCTTCTGTCAGTTCCGGGGGCACGATGCCCCCTATCTCTCGTTCTGCTTCACCCCAGTAAAAAGAAACCCTGAAAACCTCGCAGCATGCACCACAGGTCAAGCAGGGATTATCAGGGAATTCGTTCAGTTTCAAAAACATCGATTGCTTGATCAGGTCAAAGGCCAGCATATGAATATCAGTCCCTCCACAGAATTTACACCGTTGATAATCCTCAC
>CAZCGI010000052.1:0-4201 GCA_964498145.1 uncultured Syntrophaceae bacterium | reverse complement strand
AAACCGGACGGAATGATACGCTTAAATTTGCTGCTGTCAAGACTATTTTTGATGTGGAATTCATTTTCATACAGCGACATGGAGTGTTTCGATAGCGTATGGGATATAAAGGAACCGGTGTGATGAAATGCCGCACTATTGACGTAATTGTTTCAGTATCTTCTGAGACGATGCGGTGAAGATCCGCAGTGAACGGCGGTCACCGTTGCCTATCGTAGGGAGGGTGGCCGCCGCTCATCAGAATTGTTTATTTTTTCCCTTTTAGATAGTCAATCATAGGTTGTGTGACAAGGGGAACAACATCCCCGATCATATGGGGCATCAGTTTATCCATGACTCCCGGCATTAACTCGGGCATCTGTTCCAGCATGTAATCGGGCATGGCAATTCTCTCGGCAACACGCTTCAACATGACGGGCATGACTTTGGGCATCGTCATGGGGAGGAGCCGGGGGAAGAGAATCGGGAACATTGGTTTCATCACATCGAGCGCCCCGGGAATTTTGCCCATAAAGCGCATCATGGGTCCCATCCCGTATGGCATGGCATCGATCAGTTCCGGCCACATGGTACCCATGAGGTCTGCAAACCCCTGAGGCGTCATGAGACCGATCATGGCATCGAAAACACCCCACTGAGCTTTGACTTCGGGGTTCGGGTCGGGGAAATCATACCCGAGTGTCGATGCAGCGAATCGCGCCAGATCAATTACCTCGACAGGCATGTTCTTCTTATCCGCTGAAACCCTGAGCTGTACTTCACAGCAGGGACTGAGGGCCAGAGCTTTAGGAGCGCCCACCTCAATGGCTTCATTCAGCCGTGTCTCTCCAAGGTCGGGGGTGATAGGCGGATCCTTGATCAGCGTCAGGACACTTCCACAGCAGTGGGCTGCATCGTGATGGTGCGTCATTTCGACAAAGTTGACATGGGGGATGGCCTTGATGACATCCCGAGGCGGTTCATAGACGCCGGATACCCGTCCGATGTGACATGAATCATGCCACGTAACGGTAACTTTCTCCTGCCCCGTATCGGGGAATGAAAATTCACCTGCCTTGATCTTGTCGGCGAGGACTTCACTGTAGTGCTTTGCTTGTATCTTATAATCGATGCCTAATTTTTCCGCCCACTGGGGATAGACATTCCGCCACATCATATCGCAAGCGGGACATGATGAGATGACGGTGTCAACGCCGGCATCTTCCATTGCCTTAAGGTTTCGCCGCATGATCGTTTCGAAGACATCCCACTGTCCCGATACGAGCATAGGAGTTCCGCAACAGTTTTCCTTCTCACCGACATAGGTGAAGTCTACTCCTGCTTCATCGAGGAGTCGCACGGTTGCCATGGCGATGTCATGTTCGACGTAGCTTGCAGTGCACCCTGCGAAGTAGGCGGTTTTTGCCCGATGTGACGGTCCGTGTTTTTCAATCAGGTCCTTCGGGAACCAGTCGGTGCGATTCTTCCGGTAGCCGGCCCAGATATCTCCTTCTTTCAGATTTGATGCCGCCATCATTTCAAAGGGCGGGAACGTCATCTTTTTTTTGTCATCGACCAGCAGGCCTCGTAGTTTCATCCACGAAGGTTCGATGGGGAGGGCGGCGGAACAGCGGAGGTTACAGAGTTCACAGGTGGTGCAGACAAGGATGGTATCAACCATGAACTGATTCCATTTTTCCTTACCCTCGAGATACCGGCGCAGCCAGTACCATTTCCCACGGGGGCTCTGGCTTTCCCAACCTCTTCCATAAAACTGATCGCACTCCTCAACGCAGTAGCCGCACTGAGAACAACTGTAAGCGTACCATGCCACGTCTGCGGGGATATCCCGAACCGGTTTCTCCGGTCGTTCACCGATTCGTGTGATAATGTGATTGGCAACGGGCCGAACCATCGGTTCGAAGAAACTTCCCAGGCTGATGGCTGTACCCATAAGACCGTCACCGATGACCTTTCCCGGATTGAAAATATCCTTGGGATCGTTTTCCTCTTTGAACTTTTTGAGCTTTGCAACACGTTCCGATCCCAGAACATCCCTTGCCTTTTTCGAAAAATAGAGTCCCGTTGCGTAAGCTCTCCCGCCATATTTTTCCGCGATGTTCATGATGGTGAGGGACAGACTGAAAACAAAATTGTAACTGAACTTTCGTTCATCGCTGGGAATGAAGCCAAGAATAACAACCTCCGGTTCACCTGACGCCGTATTTCGGATGATCACGCCTTCTTTAACAATGGGCTGATTGATTTTATTTTCGATTTCCGACATGACATCACCGAGAGATCGTAACGGAATGACCACTTCGGCGGGAACCAGGCTGGGTCCCAGCCGTTTCACCACCATGAGCTTGAACCGATGCTTCCATTCATGCTGGGCGATACGATCGCTGAGAATCTCCGCTTCACAGAGTTTTATGAGCTTTGACAGGCCGTCTATGACTGTTTCACGATCCTTAGAACGGAAGGTCAGAGTAGTGACGTACGATGCGGGGAGGAGGACCCGTTCCTCTACGGGATGCCCAAGATGTTCCAGAACCGGTGCTCTATTTTTCAGTTCCGCCATGCGGGGGTTAATAAAGAGAAGCGACCAGATGGGCAGATTTTCGGCGGCAATGGCCTCGATAAGATGCTGAAGATCATGGGCATCGGGACATCCGATGGAGACGACGTCCATATCCTCCAGCGGCTGGACTCGAATCGTTATATCGGTGATAAATCCGGTGATACCTTCGGCATCGGAAATAAGATCCAGATCAGGTCCGCTGAAGTTTTTCACGGTTCCATCGGGCAGGATGACACGGGCGCTTATTACGTTATCACGGAACCAGCCGGCCTCGTAAGAGCCGATACCGGCACCACCCTGAGCAAGCCACCCCCCAACGGTAGATCCGGGATAACTTGTGGGGTATGTTGTCAGGGTAAGTCCGTGCTTTCCCAGATGCCGGTCGAGTTTCTCCCAGACGACGCCCGCCTGGACAGTCGCTGTAAGAGCATTCGCATCGACGTAAATGATGCGATTCATCCGATAGAAATCGACAACGATGCCCTGCTTTACCGGAAGAACACCGCCGTATCCCGATGATGCTTTGCCGCGTGGTGTGAGGGCCACTTCGCTTGCCTGCGCCCACTTGACAAGATCGACAAGTTCATCTTCGTTAATAGGCTGTACCACGGCCTCCGGAACGGTGTTACCGATGAGTGGCCTGATGAGACCGGGAACGGCAGCGATATCGTGACTGTATAGTGTCCTCTCAACTTTGTTGAAATTAATCCTGTCTCCGAATTTGTTTTCGAGTACAGCTTGCTTGATTTTATCCAGCTTGTTCATTTCCTGACCTCACTGCACGTAATGTAATGGGAGATGCTCCGGTTTACTGTTCATGGTTTACTGGTGACTGCTTCCCTCGGTGATTCAACGATAACATGTTTATGAGGATGAGTCTGTATGTAGAAGGGAGTACGCGCTTATTGCTGCACTAAAAAAGCGCAATTCGGAAAGCCACCACAATTATTTTACATGAGACGTGTTAATGTATCATTAGTATAATCAACTCTTTGAACGATGTCCAATAAATCAAGCCATAGCTGAATAAAACGGTACAATGAGCTCGGAAATAACAAAGATTTGATGTTGTGACGTGTTATCCAGAAGAAGGATGGGATGAATTCCCCGACATTGTAACGAGTGCCGGCAGATTGGCGATAAAGACGGCAATAAGAACCAGAATGCCGCCTGCACCCTGAAGAATCGTGAGTCGTTCCCCGAGGATGATCCAAGCACCTATGGCGGTAACTACCGGGATTCCGTTGATAAAAACAGAGGCACGGGATGCGGGGATTTTGGTGAGGGCATAATTATAGCAGAGGAATGCTGCTACTGTTGCACAAACTGTCAGGTACAGAAGACCTGTCCAGGAACGGCCGCTGATAACAGACCAGGAGATATCGGGAAACTGCCACATAAACGCGGGTGCATAAAAAATCGCACCGTAAAATACCTGCATAGTCGTAATATCAAGGGATGAATGCCGACATCCGAGGTCCCGTGCCCCCACAATATACAATGCAGCAGAAACAACCGCACCGAGAATCAGAAGGTCCCCCGTCAGCGATCCGAGGAAGGACCATTGAAATGTAGGGTCTCCCGTAATCAGGACAACAATCCCCACCAGGGAAAGAAGAACGCCGGCAACTCCGAGGCGGA
>CAZCGI010000051.1:0-10086 GCA_964498145.1 uncultured Syntrophaceae bacterium | reverse complement strand
ACAGCACACTTATGATAACAACGCATCACGGCTCTCCCAGGATTTACCCGCTTTCTGAGTTTATAAGAAGAATGCCCCATCTTGTCAAGTTAATTTTCCCCATCGGCTATGGTGATGCCGAATACCTCCATTATCTTCGAACAGTTCACTCGTGTTTATAAGAGAATTCCACCTATTCACCGATAATCTTAACGAGAATTCTCTTTTTTCTTCTGCCGTCGAATTCTCCATAGAAGATCTGTTCCCATGGGCCGAAGTCAAGCCGTCCCTCGGTAACGGCGACGACAACCTCCCTTCCCATTATCTGCCGTTTCAAATGGGCATCGCCGTTATCCTCGCCCGTTCTGTTGTGAAGATACCGGGAAATCGGTTCATGCGGTGCCAGTTCCTCAAGCCAACGCTCATAATCCTGATGGAGTCCCGATTCATCATCATTGATAAAAACAGAAGCCGTAATATGCATCGCATTACACAGGAGCAACCCCTCCCGGATTCCGCTTTCTTTCAAGCATTCATTGACCTGCGGCGTTATATTGATAAATGCCCTTCGTGTGGGAATATTGAACCATAGCTCTTTTCGATAACTCTTCATGGTGACCTCCCTCCCGTTCGTTCTCCCAGAGCCTTGAACTTTTCTCCTTGCTTCCTTGCAGACTTTCCACCTACCGCTGATCACTTCCCGTACATCCTGCTTCGACAACGCTCCTCCCGGTATCAGGGTCCTTCGCCTTAAGCCCCGAACATATGATGAATCCATAGGAAATGCAGTTGGCGATAACCAACTGCCTATCTGGCGATGGTATAAAAGGCGGAAGCCTCAGCCCAGTTTTCCGGGTCTATTTTGTTCAGTTTTCTTACCAGATCACTGACCATGCTGGTGGAGCGTGCATCATATACCTCGAACATCCCCTCACGGAATCCCAGAGCCAGTAGTTCTTCATTGTTTTTTGTGGCAATAATCTTTATCCGCTCATCAACAGAGGAATCTTTACAATCAGGCAGAAACCTCGCCTGCATAATCAGTCTGCTGTCTTTGGGTGGGAACTCATACAACCTGCCGCCTTTTGCAAAATTGTCCCTGATTTCCGAATTCGGGAGGAGAAGTGTCACAGAACCGTCCGCCGCAATGGAAAAGATATAGACATAGGCGTCTTCATTTGTTTTGTAAAAACTCTTTATCTCATCATTCTCTTTCAGCTCATGCCTGGAAAGACTTACTTCGGCATTCATCCCTGTTATCCTGTCAGCGAAGTACGGCTCCACGAGAGCCTTCAGCTTTACTTTGTATCGGTTTTTGCTATTTATATCCCATCCTTCCGTTATGATTTCATACCGCACGACTCTGCTCTTGACTGATGCATATACAAGGTCTTCTCCCAGTTCGCTGTTAGATACGTACGTGTGGGATTTAATAAAAACGCCGTTGGCACGCTCGGCGGCATTTCGCAGGGCGTCGTTTTTAGCCCGGTTCACTGTTTCTTTAAAGGTATCCGCATCGCTCATATATGCCATACCTTCTGCCTCCAGCCACACCGGTTTTTCCGATGCAAAAAGGGCAACAGGCATGAGCAGCAGGATTATGATGATTATTCTTTTCATTGATCAACACCTTGAGTAGAGGTCTCTGAATTGTGGACAAAGTATATGAATAACGTTCTTGGGAGTCAATGGAATAATGACAACAAAATATAAGATTCATAAACAGCGACACACCCGATTCATCGACCTCATTATGCCCTTGGATTTCGTCCGGTGGCATAGACTCGATCCAGTGTTTCCCTGAAATCAAAAATTTTTCATTTACGCATCGCTCGCGCTCCCGGAAGCCGGTATGAAAGGTCAGGAACCTGTTCTTTCCTCTTTTATTTTTCAACGGGCATCACGTTTCCTAACCATAATTTTCTCTTGCAAAACAAAAAGAATGCCTATAGATTACACCAGTTATACGATTTGGAGCAGGTGTTGGAAGGGAAGTTATAGCGGGTTATACCGAAACAAACTATCTATCACTTCATTAATTTCACCCATCGTTTTCCCATTTTTTACCACTCTCCATTTTCGATCTCGGGGGAGACCAGCATCATTCCCTTGGATAAAGACACCACGTCACACGTTTATGATTCCCATGGGGGATAGTAGTATCTGACAAAAAGCAATGAGGGGGAGCACTATGGAAAATGTCCTTACCGTACTGAAATCGTCACTCGATAAAGCCAATTTCTCAAAACTTATGGCGCTTGAAAATGAAAAGCTTCACAGATTTGTTGCCCACGTCATTGAATTGTGCCGTCCCGAATCCGTCTTCATTTGTTCCGATGCCGACGAGGATATCGAATATATCCGCAGGCTGGCCATTGACCGAAGTGAAGAGACTCCGCTTGTCGTCGAGGGACATACGGTACATTTCGATGGATACTACGACCAGGCGCGTGATAAGGAGCATACTAAATACCTGCTGCCCAAGGGAAAGGATCTCGGTGCTAACATTAACGCTGTCGATAAAGAATCGGGAGAGGAAGAAATTCACGCCCTGCTCAACGGCATTATGAAGGGCAAAGTAATGATCGTACGATTCCTCAGTCTCGGTCCGACCCATTCCGATTTTTCCATTTCATGCTGCCAGATCACCGATTCCGCCTACGTGGCGCACAGCGAAAGCCTGCTGTATCGCCCTGGTTATGAGCAATTTAAAAACATCGGCGCCTCGACGGAGTTTTTTCGGATCCTTCATTCTGCGGGTGAACTCGACAGCTATGAAACCAGCAAGAACATTGATAAGCGGCGGATTTACATAGATCTGGAAGAAGAACTCGTTTACAGCGTGAACACCCAGTATGCCGGCAACACGGTGGGGCTTAAAAAGCTCTCTCTTCGCCTGGCGATCAGGAAGGCCGCCCGGGAGGCCTGGCTTGCCGAGCATATGTTCATTCTCGGAGTCAAAGGTTCTCACGGCAGAATTACCTATCTGACCGGAGCATACCCGAGCATGTGCGGCAAGACGTCCACGGCCATGCTTCCCGGCGAATATATCCTCGGGGACGATCTGGCCTATCTGCGTAAGCGGGCAGGTAAGGTCTACGGGGCCAATGCGGAAAGCGGTATTTTCGGAATTATTCAGGATATCAGCGAAAAAGACGATCCGGTAATATATAAGGCACTTACGACGCCCCGTGAAGTAATATTTTCAAATGTGCTCGTCAATGACGGCGCTCCCTACTGGCTCGGCGACGGCCGCAACACCCCGAAGCGGGGATTGAATCACTCCGGTGAATGGTTTGAAGGCAAGACGGATGCCGGCGGCAATGTCATTCCCCTGGCGCATAAAAACGCCCGGTACACAATCAGTCAAACGGAATTGGAGAATTGCGATCCGAATCTGGACAATCCTGACGGCGTTCCCATATCAGGCATTATTTATGGAGGCAGAGATTCAAACATTTCCGTGGCTTGTGAGGAGGCGTTTGATTGGAAGCACGGCGTTATAACCAAGGGAGCCAGTCTTGAATCGGAAACGACTGCCGCAACGCTTGACCGCGAAGGAGTGCTCAGCTTCAATCCCATGTCGAATCTCGATTTCCTCTCCATGCCGATCGGCAAATATATAAAGATGCATCTGGACTTTGTTAAATATCTCGATGCGATACCCGTTATATTTGCAGTCAATTATTTTCAGAGGGAAAAGGGAAAGTTTCTGACAGGTATGCACGACAAGCACGTGTGGGTCAAGTGGATGGATCTGCGCATACACGGCGAAGCAGACGCCCTGGCAACTCCCACCGGCTTGATTCCCGTTTATGAAGACCTGAAGCGTCTCTTTAGAAATGTTCTGAACCAGGAATATACCCGTGAATCCTATATCAGGCAATTCAGTTGCCGCGTGCCGGAAAACCTTGCGAAGATCGACCGTATCCTGTCAATTTACCGCAATGTTGCCGAAACGCCCTCCCTGTTGTTCGAAGTTCTCGATGAACAGAAACAGCGGTTGCAGAAAGCGCAAGAAAAGTACGGCGACAGAATATCGCCGTTTGATTACTGAAGTGTGAATCGAGAATTTGTATAGCGAAATTCGGAGAACGGGAACCCGGCACAGAAAGCCGGGTTCCTACCTCTCCTAATATGCAAACTTGGGCGTGATGTAGAAACTGCAGTACGAGACGTTGGGGATACGCTCTATGACGTGGGACTGAAGCGTCGATGCGATTGATGCAAAATCAGATTCGGGTATTTCTTCCGTTACGTCGATATCAGCGACGATGATGATTCGTTCGGGTGAGTCGGCAACAATTCGGAAATCGTGGTAGGCGATAATCGATTCAAGTTCATCAATGATTCCCTTGAATGTATGTTCGATTGCCTCAGTTTCGGGTGTGTGTTCCATGAGGGGATCGGTATGACAGACGACCTCACCGCCGTATATTTTTCTCAGTTTTGCCTCACATCGTTCCGTTATTTCATGAAGTTTTGCCGGGCCCAGGCTTTCGGGTATTTCGACATGCAGGGTCAGGATATACATTGAACCGTAGTCATGAACGATAATTTCGTGGATGTCTTCGATACCGTCGACCTGATTTGCCGTTTCACGAATGTTTCGGAGAATTTCTCTGCTCGGGGCCTTGCCGAGGATCGGAACAAGGGCTTTTCGTCCATGATTAAAACCGAGGAATATGATCCACAGCGATGCCAGAATGCCGATATAACCGTCGATTTCGGGATGCTGATAGTGATGCCCGGCGATGAGACCGCCGATAACGGTCAGGGTGATGATCGCTTCAATTTTGTGATGCTCGGCGCTGGCAAGAATGGCGTGAGAGTCGACCTTGGTGCCGAGGAAGTGAACAAACTGACCTAACCATTGCTTGACGAGAATGGTTGCAAGAAGAATCCAGGGAAGCGCTGTCCAATATTTGACCGGGCTGGGATGCAGTGACTGGTGAACGGAATGTTCTGCAATCTGGATTCCTGATACAATGAGAAATATTGACATAATCAGGGGAGCAATATGTTCCATTCTGCCATGTCCGAACGGAGTTTTCGCCGTTGCGGGACGAGCGGTCATCCAGAAGGTAAGGACGAGGATGATGGAATTGGCGAGGTGGGAGAGCAGATGAAATGCATTAGCTACGACGGATACGGATCCTGCCATCAGACCGAGGGTCATCTTGATTGCGAACAGCACAATCATGGCAATGATTGAAAACCAGCCTGCAAGCAGTCCGTATTTAATTCTCACTGATTTGTTATCAGTATTGTCGAAATTTTCTATGAACAACCGCGCAAGAGCTGTATTGGTGCCTGTCAAAATCTTCATAAGCTGAGTAACCTGTAAAGAAGCTGTTGAAAAATGACCATCTGTCCAGATCTTTCCGGATTACTCTCATCCTTCGCTGCCTCAACGTATATATGCGCATGGCAACGTGCGACAGACAAATGGTTTGAGAACGATAAATTAAACGTGAATGTCATAGTTCATATTGAAGGCTTGTTTTGGGAGCCGGCATCATACATCACTTATAACGTTTCCCATCCTCACCACGCAACGCCCTACACCATGGCTCACACCGTTAGCTGATGAACTGTGGATTCGTCAGAGGAGAAAACATCTGGAACGTCTTCTCCTCCGTTATTGCTTCTGCTCGACCGGTGTTGTCTTTACGTTAATACCGGAAAATGGCGGCCAGTGAAGTCTGGTCAGGTACTTCACCGGGCGCAACTGCATAGACAACGCCGCCGTTCAGCAGTGTTTGAATTGCTGCATAATCAAGAAGATCGGTACTGTTCAAGGTGGCATCGTCTTGAAGGATAACCTCGTCGGTATCAGTATTGTACCTGCCCCATTGTTGGAGCCCCACCGCCACGAATAACGTGTCAATCCGTCCGTGGCAAGCTGCAGGAACGATTTCTTTAATATCATTGGATGCTCGTCCCGTTCCGGAAATCTCTTTATACATATGTATTGCTTCCATTTTTTCTTTTTCGAATGCCGGTTCGACAAGGGGCCATGCCTGATTATGAAGCTCATCTGCAGTCAGCTCTTCGGGATTTCCAGTAATTGCATCATCCAAAAGATGAGGGTACGTGTTGGCTTCCTTATATATGGGATAGAGATATTCGACGCCGGCAAAGACAAGGGGTGCATGGGATCCCTTCATGAGGACCTTGAGTCCCTTATCGACCTGCTTGAAACAGCGCAAAATATCGTCCTTGGGGTCTTCCGTCCCACCTCCGACACCTTGGAAGGCGGCGGGGTGTCTTCGGGTATGGAACTGCAATTCCTTTTCAAGGACATCGAACCTGAAGAACTCGGCAACCGTTTCCGGAACCGCCTCCAGATCTATTTCCTCCGCACCGTATCGTGAAGCTTTAATGAGTCTTGCATCTTTCTGACTGATGGCGAGGATGAAGAACTCCATGTCTCCGGTGGCCGCCGGAATAACCGGTTTGAGATGAAAGCGGTTTGTGACAATTACCAATTCTTCAAAATTGATAGGAAGTCTGAAATAATTAAACGAGACCGGAGAAACATACAGGGCCAAACCATCACTCTGATTCTGCCAGAACGGAACATCACCGATAAGATCTTGTGCCGGTTGCAGGAATTCCTTGATTTCCTGGGGTCTCAGATCACTTTCGATTAATTTTTCTTCCGCCTTTCGCAGCAGGTTTCTATACCGAATCTGATTCTGTTGTGTTTCCGTTCCCTTACGGTGGGTCGGCATGAAGAGGGATACACACAAACCTTCCCGTCTTTCAATAAGTGACCTTAAATCATCACCGCTTAATATATTCATATGTGTTTGCCTCCCTTTGAATTAAATACTCATAAAAAGGGGTGAGGAACCGGATGATACTTACCCCTTTGCCTTGTATGGATGTGTTGTTTACGCTCGTCACCATACCCTGTGTCGGCATTCGGTATCTACGACGAGAGTAAGGATTTCAAGGCGGACAGGATATGATTCACATTTTCTTGCGTACAGGAATATCCCATCAATCCGATGCGCCAGATCTTTCCTTTAAGGGGACCGAGTCCGCTTCCAATTTCCGTGTTGTATTCTTCCAACAGTCTTTTTCGAATGACCGCATCGTCGGCACCGGAAGGTATGACCACTGAATTCAGCATGGGTGTGCGATATGATGGATCGACCAGCATTTGCAGCCCCAGTTTTTCCAATCCTTCGACAAGACTGCGATGATAGGTGAGATGTCGTTCCCATCGATTGGCGAGCCCTTCTTCTACGACGATCCGTAGAGCTTCTCTTAGTGCGTAGATCATACTGATCGGGGCGGTGTGATGGTAAACACGATCAGGTCCCCAGTATTTTTGCACCATCGTCATGTCGAGATACCAGGACTGAACCTTGGAAGAACGCTTGTTGATTTTTTCAAGCGCCCGCGGACCAAATGTGATCGGGGCAAGTCCGGGTGGACAACTGAGGCATTTTTGTGTACCTGAATAACAGATGTCAATTCCCCATTCATCGATTTTGAGCGGTGCACCTCCGAGAGATGTTACGGCATCAACAAGAAGGAGCGCATCTTTCTCGTGTACGATTTTCGAAATATCTTCAAGGGGCTGTAAAACACCGGTTGATGTTTCGGCATGAACAATAGCTACGATTTTTGCGGGAAAGTCGGCCAGTGCCGTTCGAACCTGTTCCGGATCGATGGGAGTTCCCCACTCCGTTTCCACTTTCTTCAGAATTCCACCGCATCTTTCGACGATATCACACATGCGCTGTCCGAATACCCCGCTGATGCATACGAGAACATGATCGCCGTCTTCAATTGCGTTCACGAGGGCCGCTTCCATACCGGCGCTTCCCGTTCCCGAGATGGGGATGGTCAGGTGGTTCGTTGTCAAAAAAACCTGGCGCAGCATTTCCTGAACTTCTTCCATGATGGAGAGAAAGAAAGGGTCGAGATGTCCCACAACGGGTTTTGACAATGCTTCTGTGACACTTTCGTGTACATTGCTCGGACCGGGACCCATGAGGATCCGATGAGGTGGATTTAATGCTTTGTATGTTTTTCCCATTGGTTGCTCCTTCCTTGCAAGAATACATCATGTGATGTGTCCGCCATGAAGGCGTTTCAGTGAGTTGTATGTATCGATCTTATCGACGTTGCGCAAGAACGTCGGGATTGACCAGATGTGGTGGTACCGTGCCACTTGCCCCTGCCACCAGATTTTCCGCTGCCATGACAGCCATTTTACTTCGTGTTTCTATAGTGGCGCTTCCTATGTGGGGCACGATCAGACAATTGGGCACGTTCATGAGCTTATGATCCGGCGGCAGCGGTTCCGGATCGGTCACGTCCAAAGCAGCATAGGCAATATGTCCTGATATGAGGGCATCATGGAGTGCATCAGTGTCGACAACGGGTCCACGAGTCGTATTGATAAGAATTGCCGTCGGTTTCATGTTTGCAAGCGAATCGGCATTGATGAGGTGATACGTTTCTTCGTTTAACGGCACATGGAGACTCACAAAATCCGCCCGAGCAAGCAGTTCATCAAGGGTCGTACACATTGCAGCCCTCAAAGACGTACCTTTCTCCAGCCGCATACGGTAATCATAATAGATGATCTCCATATCGAATCCCCGGGCACGTTTTGCCACTTCCATACCGATTCGTCCCATTCCGATAATTCCAAGAGTGGCGTGATGGATGTCTTTCCCCAGAAGTTCAAGCGGTTTGAAGGTTTGCCATTTGCCCTTTCTGATATGATCGATGCCTTCACCGATGCGGCGCGCCGCCGACATCAACAAGGTGAAGGCGAGATCGGCTGTTGTTTCTGTCACGGTTCCCGGTGTATTTGCTGCAAGGATGCCACGCTCCGTTGCCGCTGTAACATCGATGTTGTCGTATCCCACCGCATAGTTGCTGATTATTTTCAAACTGTCTCCGGCAGCGTCCATCACATCTCCGTCAATGCGGTCAGTGATCAGGGAAAGGATTCCATCCATGCCCCTGACTTTTTGCATCATTGCATCACGGGAGGGGGGAAGCTCTTCGGGCCACACATCGGCATCGCAGGAGTTGATGACTATGCTCAGGCCGGCATCGGGGATTATTCGGCTGACAAAAACCTTTGGTTTGCCCATGGTCATAAACCTTCTTTTTTCTTTAGGGTTTCGTAGATACGGTTATGCAGTGGCGTTGCTACCCCTGCCTTTTTCCCCGACCTTACAAGATAACCAACAAAGGCTTCCAGTTCAGTTTGTTTTCCCTTTTCAAAATCAAGCTGTATTGATGTTTTCGTTTCATAAGGAAAATTCGATGCAACGTTCAGTGATTGCTGAACGATGGTGTCGGGAAGCGATATTCCTTGAGCACGGGCGGTGGCTTCCACTTCTTTCATCATTCCTTCGAGCATTCCACGATGGTCTTTGTTTTCCAATATTGCTCCCAGCGGTTCTTCAACCATGGAGGTAATGCCGCCCAGGGGACCGACGAATATGTACTTAGACCATACGTCGACAGCGATCCGGTCGGACAATGTTGCATTGATATGAGCTTCTTTCAAAATGGTTTCGATATCTTGATAGGGGTCCACAGGTCCGTTTTCGGGACCCAAGAATAAAGAGCACGGTCCTCCTACCTGACAGATCGTTCCCGGTTCGACGACATAGGAGCTTATATAAACACAGCCGTTGAGAATCGCTCCCCTGTCAATGACTGTGGCCAAACGTTCAACATTGTCGACTCCATTTAACAGTGTTATCGACACCGTTTGATCCTGAATTACCGGCATCATCAATCGCGCCGCGTTTTCAAGATCGTAGCCTTTGACGCAGAAGAAAATCACATCGACGGGACCTGCATCGTGAGGATTGTCCGTCGCTATGTCCGGGTGGACGACCCAGGTTCCTTCATCTTTCGTGATGACGGTGAGACCGTCTTTCTTTATCTTTTTCAAGTGATTTCCACGGGCGATGAACACAACGTCATGCTCGTTCGAAGATGAATACGCACGTGCCAGCTTGCCACCGAAATAGCCGCCGACACCCCCCATGCCGATAATTGTAATTTTCATGAAAGTTCTCCTTGAATGATCATTTACAAGGTCTGAAATGCTATTTT
>CAZCGI010000050.1:9484-10091 GCA_964498145.1 uncultured Syntrophaceae bacterium | reverse complement strand
CAACAAGGCCCGCTTATCGGCAGTGCATATCTGCGCTCCCAGCACTGAGGAATGAGTCTCACTTATGGGTACGTCGCCGTGACGAGGAATAAGGATAATCCCGACATGTCGGGACAGATGGGTTTTCTTCAACAGTCTCTTTATGGCCTCCTCCTTAAAGAAAAGACGCACCCGGATTTACGGCCGATTGTCAAAACCTAATCATTTTTATCTGTAAATGCTGATAGAACCGTTGAAGGTTTTTGAAACGTTTCAAGAGCCGCATCACCGTCGGCCATGAATAGCCGCATCGGCTATTTGACTTGATCTTTTTTGGGCATCCTTTTCAAGATGACATTTTTTATATTTCTTACCGCTTCCGCACCAACAAAGATCATTTCTTCCAAGCTTTGTGTTTTCAGGCGGTTTTTTTTGCGTGAAGAACTTTCGCAATATACTCAACATGTGTTTTTCCTTCATATCGTATTAACAATGGTCTGTTGCATCGACGAAAATAAAGGGCGCACTGTATCGTTGGCCATTATAAATGTCAAGACAATTCCGGGAAAGCGTGCAAACGTGAACATAAGTCAAGCTCACCTGGTGTGAAATCTCCGGTACCTCATCG
>CAZCGI010000050.1:0-9474 GCA_964498145.1 uncultured Syntrophaceae bacterium | reverse complement strand
TAGGATTCTCTCCCTGTTTTCAACAGTGTCGTCATTACCTCTGATAATATGATGTTACCTATTAAACGGTAATATGTTATGAATAAACATACTATGTATTCTTCAGCCGTATCGTTGCGAATAAGCTGAAAACTGCCATGACGATGAGAGGGTTACGACGTGATACCATTTCTCGACTATGGAGGATTATATGATTAATGAAACAGTAGAGTCTCTTGTTGAAATCGATTCATATCTTGCACCATATCGGTCTGTACTGAAACGGCGGATCACCGCAACGTCGAACCGCGAAAAACTACTGACTCGCGGAGAACTAAGTCTTCCCGATTTTGCAGCCGGCCACGAATATTTCGGATTACATTTTAGAAATAACGAATGGATCTTCCGTGAATGGGCTCCCAACGCCACATCAATCTGCCTTATCGGCGATATGACCGCCTGGCGGGAAACCAATACGTTTCAACTGGAACGCATCGATGATAACGGAGTATGGGAAATTCGACTGCCATCGGAAAGAATGGAACATGGAGATCATTACCGACTTCGGATGCACTGGGCCGGCGGAGAAGGCGACCGAATCCCTTCATATGCCCGCCGTGTGGTTCAGGATCCGAAAACACTTATATTTAATGCTCAGGCCTGGACCCCATCTTCGCCCTATGACTGGAAATGTCCCGATTTTAGAGGGAATACAGCACCACTGTTAATTTATGAAGCCCACGTTGGAATGGCTCAGGAAGAAGAAAAGATCGGCACGTATCGGGAATTTACCGATCGTATCCTCCCACGAATCGTGAAAGCGGGTTATAATACGATTCAACTCATGGCCATACAGGAACACCCCTATTACGGATCATTCGGTTACCAGGTCTCGAATTTTTTTGCAGCATCTTCCCGCTTCGGAACGCCGGAAGAGTTGAAGGAACTTGTCGATACGGCTCATGACATGGGACTGACGGTCATCATGGACCTCATCCATTCACATGCGGCATCAAATGAAGTGGAAGGCCTCAGCCGCTTCGACGGAACGTTACATCAGTATTTTCATGAAGGGCCCAAGGGGATGCATCCCGCCTGGGATTCACGATGTTTTGATTATGGGAAGCACCAGGTACTGCATTTCCTTCTTTCGAACTGCCGGTTCTGGCTTGACGAATATCATTTCGACGGCTTCCGCTTCGACGGAATCACGAGCATGCTCTACCTTCATCATGGTCTTAACAGGGTTTTTACCTCTTACGAGGAGTACTTTAACAACAGCGTTGATAATGATGCTCTCGTCTATCTGACCCTGGCAAACAAGCTTATTCATGAGGTAAAACCTAACACCATTACCATCGCCGAAGATGTCAGCGGTATGCCTTGTCTTGCCATCCCCATGTCGAAGGGTGGAACCGGTTTTGATTACCGGTTTGCCATGGGTGTCCCTGATTACTGGATCAAGCTGACAAAAGAGATCCCTGATGAGAACTGGCCGACAGGGCATGTGTGGTTCGAACTGAATAACCGGAGACAGAGTGAAAAATCAATCAGTTATTCAGAATCTCATGATCAGGCCCTCGTAGGGGATCAGACGCTGATTTTCAGGCTCATCGGTACCAATATGTACAATCATATGAATGCCGACGACAACCACATAGGCGTTGCACGAGGGATCGCACTGCATAAACTTATACGGCTTATAACCTTGGCCACTGCCGGTAACGGCTACTTAAATTTTATGGGGAATGAGTTCGGTCACCCCGAGTGGATCGATTTTCCACGGCAGGGAAATAACTGGTCCTATCGATACGCACGGCGTCAGTGGCATCTCGCCGACGACCCCGGCCTGAAATATCACTTTCTCGGCCGGTTCGATCACGATATGATCGAACGAGTGAAACAATACGATTTGCTGAACTCGTTAACCCCTCGCCTCCTGTATGAACGCTCCGGCGATAAAATTATCGCCTTCGAACGGGCAAACCTTCTTTTTGTCTTTAATTTCCATCCATCGTCGTCTTACACGGATTACCTGTTCGAAGTCCCACCGGGAGAATATGAAATAATTTTGGACAGCGATGCCCCACAATATGGGGGACATGGCCGCATTGATTCATCGCGACACCACTTTACCATGCCGGGGCGGAACAACAATCGTACAATCAATAATATCAGCCTCTACCTTCCCACACGCACGGCACTGATACTCAAACAGGTATAATATAAGCGCTATTATAAAGCAAACAATGCATCCCCTTAGACCCGGGTAATGAGCATCTACTGCATTAACCATGGCATCCTGAAGGAGTCAATCAACACAAAAAGTCATCCTCTGTGGACACACCTACAAATTTTGTAGTTTGTGGTGTCTTTTCTTGATTTCTTTTCTTTTTTCCCCTATAGTTACGATCGTCTTAGCCCCTTCAGCTGTATATCATATTAATATGATTGACTATTTAGCGACCACAATCCATGGCACGACTTATGCAAATTTTATTCGAAAAGAGAATTTGAAAGGTTCTCATTTTCCACGAGAGGACGGGAACGATGGCAGTACTTTCACATCATTACATGAACGAACACGAACTGTCGGAACGACTGAAATTCATCAGAGGGGCCGAGGACATCTTATCCAAAGCGGTAAAAGAATATTCACGGTTAACGGGAATTGAGGTACCAGAAATACGGAATCATCTGTCAATTCGACGTATTGACCAGTCGTTGACTTGGATTGAATTCGAATATCGTGATTCACACTTTTATTATCGTAATCATGAATAGGCCGTCGGTGTTCCGGTATCGACACGTACGTGATTTTTACTAATGTGGCGACGAATTTATCATACAACGCGTTATTGTGGGGATAAAGTACATACTCGGTTCAGGAATGAGATACATGCGCGATTGAAAATCAGACTGATTTTACTGTGTGACAAATCCCATTCTTACCACTGACGCACCGGCCCGGTATCGATATGCACAAAATTCCGCCGGGGATAATATCCCACTCCCCCACCCTTCATTTCAACCGCCGTTTTCATCAGATCAGCAAGGTTAATACCCGGTAGATTTATGTCCGCCGCCCTCCCATACTTATGGAAGCTGTTTCTGGCGACCCGGTGTCCCGTTCGACGCAGATAGTCATTTGTTTGGGGGGAGCGATAACCGGAAACGACTTCGATGGTACAATTGCCATCGAAATCCATGTGAATAGAATGGAGCAGATCGAGGAGACGGGTGTCAATCGGCACGATGTCATCGGTACGATAATCACGAAATATCCGGTTGATTTTTATCAATGAATCGCCAAGATACTGCCCATCTGCCCAATAGGTATCGCTAAAATGTTCTCCCGTATGGATATTATAGAGGGTAAGCATCCGTTCCGACGACCGGAGATAAGCGCTCCTTCCCAATGCATCCAGGGGACAACTCGTAGTTATCCCCATTATTACCGTCCATTTTAGAAATGATCGGCGGCTCCATAACTGATTTGTTTTCACGACGTTTTGTTGATCACAATCTGTCATTTTTATGAATAGAGTTGCGGACTATGTTAAGTGTTTGCAGATTTCTTTGCAGGTTCATCGCTTTCTTGTGACGGGCCTTATAACAGTTGTCTACTGACATGACAACTACGACTTACGTGATTGTCACCGATAAAACAATGCGTTACCGATCCGATGATTTCCCGCAGATTGCCGCATAGAGAGCATCGTCCCGTTCATAAATGTCATGGCGAAAATTGACCTGGCCATTGGAGTCCGACCAAACCGTTCGATACTGAAGAATGACCGGAAGTTTCCGCGGAAGGTGTACCACCTGTCGCTTACCCGATGTTATGACTTCATGTATGGCGGCAGGTGTCCACTCTTCATATTCACGCAGGACATACGCAGCAAGTTCAGCGGGTTTTTCGATTCTTATGCACCCCGCGCTAAAGCCGCGACTGTTCATGGCAAAGAGGTCTCTATGGGGAGTGTCGTGGAGATAGACGGCATACTTATTGGGAAAAACGAATTTTATTCGACCAAGGGGATTCCGCGGTCCCGGTTCCTGTCGTAATTTGTAATAAAACGTTCCTCTCTCAAGACGGGACCAGTCCACAGTGGCCGGATCAATTTCCCGGGCATCACTTCCCCAGTTTTCGAACACACGGATCTTCTGCCTGGCTAAATAATTCCTATTTTCCCTGACCATAGGGTATATATCTCTTTCGACGAGCTTTGTGGGAATATACCAGTATGGATTGATTACCAGATAGCTCATGGCTCCACTGAAAAGTGGGGTTCGCCGGTAGTTGCTCCCCACGACAACTTTCATACTCAGGACCGATGTTTCATCTTCTATAACATCGAGCCGGAAATCAGCAATATTGACCATAATGGAGGACCAGGCACTTTCATGGGGAATCCAGCGCAAGCGTTCAAGGTTTACGATAATCTTTCTGATCCATTCACCAACCGGCACATTGAGACACGCCATCGTGTTACGACCGACAACACCGTCCACAACAAGACCATGCCGTTGCTGATACCGTCGCACAGCATAACGAAGATTATCATCAAAGAGAGAAGAATCGTTGTAATACTGAAGGGCAAGATCACCCGTTACAACAAGATGGTGGCGTAACAGTCTGATGCGTTCATCGATCATTCCTCCCCGAATTTTCGGCCCCTGTGGTATCGGTTGCCAGCCCCCTCGGCGTTCCATGTCACGATACCGTCTCAATGCAGCTCGAAGCCTGTCATACCCTCGATAAGACGGTCGAAGCGATCGCAAGGTGGATTCGACAGATTTAGCAGCAAGCGCCACTCGAAGGTGCTGAACTACTTCGGCATGCCGTGGATCAATCATCCTCCTGGGACTGATTGTTTCGGAATCAACCCGCCCACTTGATATGTGATACGCATACATAAGGAAAGCGTCGGTAAGGAGTATATCAAGGTCAGCCAGCAAATCGGGATCATTCTGACGGAGGGCACCTGATTTCATAT
Organism: uncultured Syntrophaceae bacterium; assembly: GCA_964498145.1. Classification (GTDB taxonomy): domain Bacteria; phylum Desulfobacterota; class Syntrophia; order Syntrophales; family UBA6807; genus DSDU01. Next base: position 4,495 of record CAZCGI010000050.1, on the reverse strand, counting down.
CCCGGATCAGTCCCTCAATGGCTGCCAGATGGTAATCCCGACACGACAGGCCCTCCAGATATGCTGCTCTGATTACTCGGATGAGATCTTCCGCCTGGAAGCTCAGGTCTATTTCCTCAATCCATGCGGGGCTGAAATCGCGTTCCTCATAGAATTTCGGCACAACATATGAAGCACCGAGAAATTCCTGCCGACAGTATATGGCTCGGTTGATGCCGCTATGCTGAATTTTTTCTTTAAGGTACCTGGCAACTATCGCGGTGACAGGGTAATCGAAAGCAGCAGTCGATGGCACTATCGCCACCAACGCGATGAGCATGATCATGACGATAATAAATCGTCTCAACATGAATACCTCTAGTTGCCCGGGATTAAGAGAAATCTTAACGACTCTCTGGGGATCGCGCCATATATGCCATATAATACCGGATCTTATCAATGGGAAATACGATGTAATATGATACTTTTACGAGAATGTGTTATGTCGTTTGATCAAGGACCAGCGGCCGATATCATTCCTTTCAGCAATTTCAAACCGAAACTTCCAATCATACAACACTCTTTTCTGTCTTTTTTCTGAAAATGTGATATAAGCTCATCCCTTTCAGAAACGGAACAAGGAATCGGATCTGAATCAATCCGAAACAGGAGAAACGATTTGTTATGATAAAAGAACACTTTCGAAATATTGCAATTATAGCCCACGTAGACCACGGCAAGACAACCCTTGTGGACGCCATGCTGAAACAGACAGGCACCTTCAGAATGAACCAGGAAGTTCAGGAACGGGTCATGGACTCGATGGATCTTGAACGGGAACGGGGCATCACCATCATGGCAAAAAATACGGCTATCCGTTACGGAGATGTAAAAATCAATATCGTGGACACGCCGGGTCACGCCGATTTCGGCGGTGAGGTGGAACGGAGCCTTAATATGGTTGACGGAGCCATTCTCCTCGTCGATGCAAGTGAGGGTCCCCTGCCCCAGACACGATTTGTCGTAAAAAAAGCCCTTGCAAAAAAACTGCCCGTCATTCTGATCATTAATAAAATAGACCGTCGCGATGCGAGGATCGATGAAGTCATCACCATGGTCTATGATCTTTTCATTGACCTCGACGCAACGGAAGAACAAATCGATTTTCCCGTCCTTCTCACCAATGCAAAACTCGGCATCGCTCACACCACGCAGGGAGACGATTCAACAGACCTCACGCCACTGTTCGACACTATTCTTCGTGAAATACCGGCGCCGGAAGCGGACGACGACACAATACCGCAATTTCTGGTAACCAACATCGATTACGATTCCTATGTCGGTCAGATTGCGGTGGGACGCCTTTTCAATGGTTCTCTTGCAATGAATCACCCTTATTCGCTCTGTAATGCCGACGGCGATTCACTTCCGGTGAAATTCTCCGCATTGTATACTTTTGAAGGATTGCAGAAGATGCAGGTTGAATCGGTTGAAGCAGCGGATATAATTGCTATCGCCGGAGTCGAAAATGTAAGAATCGGCGATACTATTTCTTCACTGGAAGATCCCCGGCCGCTGCCTCGTATTCATGTTGACGAGCCGACGGTATCGATGATCTTTTATGTCAATAACAGTCCGACTGCAGGAAAAGAGGGCAAATTCCTTACCTCCCGTCATCTGCGATACCGTCTTGAAAAGGAAACAATGGGAAACGTAGCCATTCAGCTTAAACTGCTTGATCGTGCCGACGCATTTGAAGTCTGTGGACGGGGCGAACTGCAAATGGCCGTTCTGATCGAAACGATGCGCCGGGAGGGATATGAATTTATGGTGTCCAAACCGAGGGTCATTACCAGAGAAGATAAGGGACAGATCCTTGAACCGGTGGAACGGGTTTTCATTGATGTTCCCGAAGAATTCGTCGGCATAGTAACGGAAAAACTATCGGAGCGTAAGGGGCGCATGATGAATCTGGTCAACAAGGGAAGTGGCCGGGTTAACCTCGAATTCGTCATTCCATCCCGGGGTCTTATCGGATTCAGAAGCCATTTTTTGACAGATACAAAGGGAGCCGGTGTCATGAATACCATGTTTGACGGCTATATGCCCTGGTTCGGTAAGATTCCCCAGCGGACAAGCGGTGCCATGGTGGCAGACCGGGCTGGCAGGGTTACCACCTACGCGAGCCTCGCTATGACTGACCGGGGCGAACTCTTCGTCGGTGTCGGCACGGAGGTGTATGGCGGCATGGTTATCGGCGAACGTAATCGAAACAGCGATCTCAACGTGAATATAACAAAGGAAAAACAGCTCACCAATATCAGAAGCTCCACCGCCGAGGCAACGGTAACGCTCCGTCCGCCCCGTCTCCTCTCGCTGGATCAGTCCATTGAATTTATCGCCGAAGATGAGCTGGTGGAAATTACACCGAAAAGTATCCGCATTCGTAAAATGGAACTCGACGCAAATAGGCGTCCTGCCAAACAACGGAGCTGATCGGCACAATGCTTGATTTCTCCACGACGTGGCACAATCTTCACAGGCCCTCCATACGACATGGGGACAGCATCATTATACCCGTTTCATGGCACAAAACGTTCCCAAACTGTTCCCCCCCGCAAAGGCAAGGATATTAAACAAACCATTCATGGCATTATCTTTGAGGATAACTGTCAAGAGGACGAAATTGACAACCGTGATCATGCCACTCAAAACCGTCGCACCGGCTATCTTTTTTTCGGCGATGGCTCTCGTGTATCGCGTTACCAGCAGATCGACAATGAAACCCGCTAAAAATATCAATATAATTTTAAGAATCATATGAACTCCCTTCCGACAAGACCCTACTGATAACAAACAGTTACAAGGATTGACCCATGACGGCCACCAACACAGACTTGAAATGGCAGATCAGTACACTTCTCCAGACATGGTGAATAGGCACAGCATCACCATATGATATCTGCCGGTCTACGTGATTATGTTTGATATTTTTCTTGTGGGGTTAAGGAGGTGGTTACCCCATGATTAAAGCTTTAAAGGAGAGATAAAGCAGAGAAAATCATCGGGACCCACATTAACCATAACCCGAAGGATCATCAGCAGTGTCCATCGTTACTCCTTCCATCTTTTTATCACTAATGAAATTATTGTTGCACCATGATCATGTGCATCTAGTCATATGACAATAACTCATGGCGGCCTGAAAGTCAAGATACCACTTCTGGAGAGAGGACCAGCAACGGCGGCGTATAACAACAACTTATTGTATTCTAATAGTATTCAGCTAATCCGGGCGATATGTACTCAGACCGGATAATCGTTTCCCATGCATCGGAAGACGATTGACGCCATTTTGAATTAACCCTTGCAACATCTTTGTTGAACATTTCGTTACTGTCATCGTTTCTCCGGACACTGCCGAGGATATGAGTGTCAAAACAAGTGATGTCTTCGCCAGAGAGCGTGATTTCCTTGCAGGCGGGACGTCGCTCGATCACAACTTTTTTTCGTCCGTTCAAATCGATCTCCCTGTAAAGATTTCTATAGGACAGAGCAGAATGCAGCGATGCGATATGATATGACACTGTCAATAACAGTCCACCGCCAAAGTCAATGAACGGCCTGACTTCCGCGCTGAAATATAATCGTTCTCGAGAGCTGTCAAAGTGCCACAATCCACGCGCATCGTCTCTCGTTTTAAGGTTGGTTACATGCTTTTCGATTATTTCCCTATTTCCGTGGATTGAAAGATTCCGGATCAGACCAGCTGAAGTGATATCTTCATACGGTCGTTTGATACAGAGTGCCGCCCGTCTGCGGGATCCCGCAGTTTGAAATCTATTCCGGTAAACAAGGGAGCAATAATTGACAGGGAGCCCGATATTCTCGGATACGACGTAATTCATGATCTTCAGGGCTGTGAGTTCGGATTCGAGAATCGAGATAGCCGGGCCATGAAGAAAAGTATAATTCCGATCAAGCAGGTTCTTATAATTATGAGTGGTACACCGAATTTGATGGAGGTTGAGGAAATTGACTCCCTCGTCCCTCATTTCCCTCACTTTCTGTTTAAGCAGGTCAGACTGTTCAGGCACGGCAGGAATCTCGACGGTTACATGATTGATTACATTTACTGCTGTCCGTACATGATCAAGCCGATAACCGGTTGCACCGATGTTAAATCGTATCTCGTCAACCCCGGCATCTCTGAGTTGAAGACACTTCTCTCTTGTTGCCAGTATTCCATTTGTATAGAGCCATAAATATATTCGATCACCGAAGTTTCTTTTGACAGCCGAAATGAATTGCATGGTGCGGTTAAAGGTCAGAAACGGTTCACCTCCGCTTATGCTCACACCTTTAAAGTCGAATGCTTTGAGATAGTCGACATAATCACTTGGATGTTTGAATTGGATGCTGCTTGTTGTCGGCACATCGGCAGATGTTTGTTCCGTGGGACAGTAGAAGCATCGGGCATTGCATATGCCGTTAATAAAAAGGCACGACCATGTTC
>CAZCGI010000049.1:8335-10190 GCA_964498145.1 uncultured Syntrophaceae bacterium | reverse complement strand
GCCCACTAGACCCTGAACCTAGCGCGTCTACCAAATTCCGCCACTTCGGCATACTGTCAATGTTGAAGAACACCATGGCTAATTGAGTGCCTACTCTATACTCATGACAATTGCATTGTCAAGCAAAAATACGCTTGAAAATAACCCCATACATGCTATGGTATTTTCAATATATGCCATCCCTGAGACGGAAGTTCATTTCGTATCAACTGATTACCAAAACAGGACCTATAAGAACGCATAAATAGATACTGATGGAGAAAAGCTCTATGATGGTTATCAGAAGCATCGAAAATATTCCCGACGAATTGCACGGAGCCTTCGTTACAATCGGAAATTTTGACGGTATTCACTGTGGGCATCAGCATATATTTCAAAAGCTGATCGATGAAGCCGCCAAACACAACCGTAAAACGGTGGTTATTACCTTTGATCCCCATCCACAGAAAGTTCTTCACCCGGAACGTCGACCCTTCTTTCTCTTGACACCGCTCAATGAAAAGGTGCGGTTGCTGGAAAAGTCGGGAATCGATGCCGTGCTTCTGATAAAATTCACCTTGAAATTTGCCAGAACAACGGCGGAGGACTTCGTTCGAACCATCCTCTGGGACAAGCTCCGCATATCCAAGCTCTTTATCGGGTATGATTATGCCTTCGGGAAAGACAAACAAGGTGATGCAGATTTTCTAAGGACAATCGGGAAAGACCTCGGTTTTGACGTGGAAGAGATCGTCGTGGTAAAGGAAGATGAAACAATCGCCAGCAGCACCAATATCCGTCTTGCAATATGTAACGGCGATGTCAAACTGGCTCACACGCTTCTCGGCAGACCCTATAACGTTTATGGCACGGTGGTGAAAGGATACCGGAGAGGAACTGACATTGGTATCCCGACGGCGAATATACAATCGGAAAAGGTTATGCCGCCTCGTGGAGTTTATGCCGTCATTGCAGAGCTTGAGGGCAAAAAACACCGGGGCGTCATTAATATTGGATATAATCCTACGTTCGGCAACAATCAACTGTCCATCGAGGTACACCTTTTTGACTTTCATGATAACATCTATGATAAGCATATCGAAATATTCTTTATCGACAGGCTTCGCGATGAAATGAAATTTGAAAGCGCTGAAAAGCTGGTGGGGCAGATCAGAAAAGACATTGAGCAGGCACGGACCATCCTGCAGGCATACGACTGAGGGATTACGGACGCAAGGGGAATTCAGCGGCCGGAAGACAGGACTCCCGATGAGAATTCAGAACAATCATGGTTTCATTCCCATCGCCGACTCCAACAGTCCGTTTTATCGTCGATTAACGAACGTACCCCGCATGTCTCATTCGCAGCAAAACGGAAAGTATGAAACGATTATCGATTACGAAAACTCTGCAGGACAATTCCGTTTTTCAGCAGATAGTTCCATAAATGTCAATGAAGATAAAAACCTTACACACATGGGATGTGACATACGGCGAAGCAGTTCAAATACAGGAAGATCTGCGGAAACGACTGATTCTTTCCGATGACAGACATCCTCCTGAAATCAAGACCGTTGCCGGTGCGGATATTTCATACTCAAGAGGAGACGATCTCTTTTTCGCAGCAATCGTCCTTCTGGAATATCCCACCATGAAGGTGCTCGAAACAGTGTCTTTCTCACAGCGAGTAACCTTTCCGTACATTCCGGGACTCCTCACCTTCAGAGAAGGTCCTCCACTGCTGAAAGCATTTGAACATTTATCACGCATACCCGACGTAGCCATTTTCGATGGACATGGGATTGCCCATCCCCGGGGAATCGGGTTGGCATCCCATATGGGCCTGTTTTTAGACGTTCCCACGATCGGATGTGCC
>CAZCGI010000049.1:0-8325 GCA_964498145.1 uncultured Syntrophaceae bacterium | reverse complement strand
AAAAAATTGACAGGTCTTTATGATGAACCGGGAACCGGGCGGGGGGATTACGGGCTTCTAACGCTTGAGAACGAAACGATCGGCGCCGCAGTGCGAACCAAGGAAAAGGTAAAACCCGTTTTTATTTCTCAGGGTCATAAAATCGGTCTGACACGCGCTATCGATATAGCCTTGTCATGCTGCACACGATATCGGCTCCCGGAACCGACCCGAAAGGCCCATCTCGAAGTAAACACGATCAGGCGGGAAAACGCTACGCTTCTCAGTTCTTGCTGAAGAATACATCAGCGAGATAACTCTCGGCCTCACTTTTGGTGTGCTGTGAATTAATGTAGACGGATATCCCCTTGATATCCCGGGGAGTACCCCCATCGATATCGGGAAAGAGTGTCTTGTAATCATCGAAAACGTTTCGTTTTTCAGTATACCACTCCCCGAGTGTATCCGTCTTATCTCGAACAACAATGTATCTGACCTTGCCTGCCAGCGGCTGGGTACTCGTCACAGTGGTCCCTTTGGGACCTTCGTTATCCCAAATGTATCCAATAAGCGGTGTGTTCACTTTTGCAGGCCATCCTGTTTCTTCGAAAGCGATATAAATCTGGATAGCCTGATCGTCCGTATCCGACTTTCGCACATCACCACCGACGGGAAGTTTGTTCACTTTCCATTTCCAGTTCAGAAAGGGGTATTCTCCTTTGGACATTTTCAGCTCTTTTGCTATGCCGTATGATGTGGAGCTGTCACTTTTTAAATGCAAAGCGTATCCAAAATCCGTTTTTTCTATAGCAAGGTTCGGCGTTCCCTTGGATTTCTTGAGTTCCCACCCGGGAGGGGCTCCCTGCTCCAATGTATCGGATGTAATGGTCGTTATTGCAACGGTATCCCCTTCCGCCATGACCGATACGCAGAAAAGCACCATACATGCCGTCATACAGAAGGTGATAATACCACGCATGTACGATTTTTTTGTTCTATTCATGCGATTCCGTGCCTCCGTACATCTTCATAATTTCTGTTCGCGTAAAGACGGCGGAAACATTCTTTACATGTTTTTCGATATTTTCTCTGCCGCCCTCTTCACGGTCAACCAAAGCAATGACCCGGTCAACTACTAAGCCAGCATCCCGTGCCCTTTCGATGGCGGTAATCGTAGAACCTCCCGTTGTAATAACATCATCAAGAATAGCGACTTTCTCGCCCGCCGTAACATTTCCTTCAACGGCGCTTTTCGTTCCGTGGGACTTCGCATCTTTCCGTACGATAAATGATTTTACCGGCTTGCCTTTCTGATACGAAATCACGGCAACGGCATTGGCCAGCGGATCGGCTCCCAGGGTCAATCCGCCGACCGCAGTTATATCCGAATCTTTCACCATATCGAATATGACCGTACCGATCAGGTTCATACCTTCTGGATCAAGCGTGGTCGGTTTGCAGTTAAAATAATAATTGCTGGTCCTGCCGGACGCTAGGGTAAAGGGTGGATCTTCACGATACTTAAATGATCGTTCGATAATTATTTCCGCTAGTCTTTTTTTTGCATCACTGTGTTCTTTTTTCATCAATTTTATTGCTCTCCACATTTGATTCAGTGGGATTATCTGCCGTCTCATCCTTCCGTATTTCTTTCAGTTTATCAAGCAGATAATCGGGATTTAAATACAGGGCTTCCTTATATTCGGCAGCCGCAAGATCATGCCAACCTTTTTTATCATAATAAAGACCGAGGGTAAAATGGATTTCCGAATCATCCGGTGCAACCGTCAGTGCATGCTTCATCTGCTGTATTGCCCGTTCAAGATCGCCTAAACCATAATACGCCTTACCAAGATAATATCTTGTATCCCGATTGAATGGGTTTATCTTGAGCGCCACGTTCAAAACTTCAAGTGCATTTGCATATTTTTTCAGCTTGGTATAAACCATACCCAGATTTATCAGCGTTTCTTCATCATATCGTCTCAGTTTTTTAGCACGAATCAGATATTCCCCGGCTTTCGTATAGTCGTGTTTCTTCATATAATCCCAGGCAATACTCTTCAGTGCATCAAAGTATTCGGATCGAATTTTTAACGCCTCTTCATATTCCTTAATGGCACCATCGATTTCCCCCTCAATGTCGAGAATCCTGCCCCGGTAATAATGTTTTTCGCTGTCTTTCGGCGTCTTGAAAATATAGATCTCGTAATATGAAATGGCCTTCTCAATATCACCTTTCTCAAGATGAATGTCGCCGATACTAGAGTATGCCCCGTAGTACTTCGGATCAATATCCAGTACTTTTTCATACCGGGTAATTGCCTCATCATATGATTCTTTCCGATGATACGCTTTTGCGAGCCTATAGTGATATCGGGCAACGTCGGGATCGAGAGCAATGGCCTTTTTATAATTCTCTATGGCCTTTTCCAGCTTATTCTTGTTTAAATATTGATTTCCCTTCGAAAAATAGGTTTGCGCCTCCGTCGCCCCGACACAGACAACGGGAAGTGTCAGAGCAAAGCAGAGCATTACGATTGAAATTGTCAGCAGGGCAACATGTCTGTATGTCATATCTTATGAAGATTCACTTCCTTTCAGCATAAAACGAACGGGAACGTCCACTGTCATGGTAATCGGAACACCCCATTGAGTTCCCGGTCGAAATTTCCAACGTTTCACCGTCTTCAGCGCCGCTTTGTCAAGGATTGAATGTCCCGAGGACTCTCTCACCGTTATATTCCCAACCGTCCCATCGTTTCGAACCTCCACTGACAGTATAACGACGCCTTCATATCCTCTTCTCCGGGCAATGCGAGGGTACGGTGGGGGTGAGTTTTCTTCATACCGAGGAACAGCTGAAATAACCGACGGTTGCAACGGTGCTGAAACGGCATCAGGTTGTTCGACGGGAGGTGTTGTAACGACCTCTCGATTTTCCGTCACTGCATCATCTCGTAGAACCGTCTTCTTTTCAACCTGTTTTTTATCGATCACCGGCTTTTTTTCCAACGGTTTTGTTTTTTTTACCGTAATCGTTTTTTTCCGGGGAGCAACAATGGTTTTTGCAGGCTTCTTTGTTTCTTCAGTTGGTAAGGTCTGTACAAATGCCACATCAAGAAAATGCTTCGAATCCTCCTTAAGTGAAACAAGGGGGCGAACCGTCGATATATTGGCAGCTGCAACGATTCCATGAATGATCATGGCTATGAAGAACGCCGAAATCAGGTTTCTTTGCAAGGTTATTTTTTTCATGTTGTTTCTAATGATAAGCCGGAAATACCCGACTGCTTTACCGCATCCATGACTGAAATTATTGTATCGTAAGATGCTTTCTTGTCGCCGGAGATAAGAACCTTTGTCCGGGGCGATTCTCGATGGAGCGCTGTCAGCCGGATCTGCAGATCCTTCAGGGTCACATTCTGTTTGTCCATAAATATCTTTCCATCTTGTCGGATGGTAATTTCGACAAATCCTTTCTTTTCGACCACTGCCGTTGACGCCGATGGAAGCTGAACGGGCAGACCGCGATGTATTGTCATTGACATGGTGAAAAAAATAAAGGTAACAAGAAGCAGAAAGATAACATCGATCAGCGGGATCATTTCTATTCGTGCCTTGGTGGTATATCGTCTTGATACCTTCATTCCGGCCGATGCTCCCCTTTCTTATTCTTTTCAAATATTATTTCCAGATTGGTGCCATACCGCTCGATCTCTAGGGATGCCTTCTCGATCTTTGAGAGGAAATAGTTATACGGAATCAGACTGAAGATGGCGATGATAAGTCCGAAGGCTGTCGTAATCAGCGCCTGGGCGATGCCGCCGGTGATCATCCGGGGATGTTCCACCCCCACCGTTCCAAGCATTTGAAATGAATAGATTATACCGACAACCGTCCCGAGAATTCCCAGCAAGGGCGACAACGTTATCATCGTGTCAAGTACGGGAAGATACTTTCTCATCCGGGCTATTTCTTCATCGGCGCTCATCTGCAGGGCATCACGGAGTGAAAACTCACGGTGAACCGTACCGCAAACCATGACGCGCATGACATAGTCGGTTGTATTCTCCGCCAGTTCCTTCGCCCCTGTCAAATTATTCTCGGCAATCAAATCCATAAAGGTATCGAGGCGTTTTTTATTCCTCCGTCCCTTTTCCCTCATCCAGAACAGTCCTCGCTCAATAATAATCGTAAGGGACACGAGCGAACAAAAAAGGAGGGGATACATTACCGGTCCACCCTGGTAAAAGTATTCAAGCATGTACGATTAATCCTTTCAACATTGGGACTCTCTCAAATAATGCCTATCCGAAGGAATAAATGACAAACACGTATAGAGCTGCCGTCATTCGTTTTTCGAATTTCCGGTCGTCTGGGCAGGATGAATAATCCTGACCAGTTCTTCCAGTCCGTCAACAATCCTCGGCGACGAATGATCCGTCAGATCACTGTTGATAATATAGATCCTGTCGTGTTTTACGGCAGGAATATCTTTCCACTGCTTCCAACGATCCCGTATATTTTCGAAATTGCCCCCCCGCTTCATAGACGAAACGATGATAATATCGGGGCGGGCAAAAACAACTTTCTCCATGCTTAACCGAGGATATTCCAGAGCAATCTCCCCGGTGACATTGATTCCACCGGCAAGGGTAATCAGCGTATTGTGAACTGTATTCTTGCCTACCGTTACTATCGGATCGATACCGATCTGATAAAAAACTCTCGGTTTTTCCAGTGCGCGGGTTGCCGACACGACCGCATTGACCCTCGCCGTTAGTTTCTCCACGAGATCCTCCGCTGCTGCCGTCCTTCCCGTAATCTGTCCGATATGCCGGATTGTCTTGAATATATCATCAAACATCACGGGGTTGATCACATAGACGGGAAATCCCAGGTTTGCCAGTTGCAGGACCGTTTCTTTTTTATTACCGTTGGCGGTACCGATGATGAGGTCGGGTTCAAGCGAAACGATTTTTTCCAGGGATAGATTAATATAACTCCCCACCTTGGGCTTCCGCCGTGCCTCCTCCGGGTAATCGCTGAATGTGGTAACACCGACTATTTTATCTCCCAGACCGAGATCAAACAATGTCTCCGTTATATTCGGCGCCAGCGATACAATCCTTTGGGGATGCGGGGAAATGGCAACCTGTCGCCCTGTTTCGTCAACAACTGTAAGGGCGCCGACGCCCACCGGAAAAATCCCCATGATAAAGAGCACCACCATCAGGAATTGAACAAATATATTATATCGTATTACCATAATGCTTTAATAATCCAGCCGTGGCCGTCCGTTGATTAATTTTATAACGGCAAGATCTCGATAGTAATCGATAATATTGAGACAGCCATACTCCTGGTCGATGGAGTAGAAGTTCGTCACATCGAATCGCAAAGTATCGGCAAGAATCACCCGGTTAACCCCGCCGTGAACGACAAGGGCTACCCTGCCGCCGTAATGCTTCTCAATAATGGAACGCACCGTGGGAAGTACTCGACCCTGTAAATCCCCAACACTCTCACCCTCCGGTGGACGGAAATGAATCAGATCCCTGCTGCGCGCCGCCAGCGCTCCGGGATAGTTTTCCTCTATCTCCAAGAATGTCATCCCGGCCCACAGTCCAAAGTCAAGCTCCCTCAGTGAAGGGTCCTGGTGGGGGTCAAGTCCATGTTCGCAAGCAACCAATTCGCCACCGCACCGGGAACGGATAAGATCGCTGCAGTAAACCGCCGACAGGTTTTCCTCCTTGAGTCTCGCAGCAACCATTTCCATCTGTTTGACACCGAGTTCACTCAACTCAATATCGTTATGGCCGTTATACACACCGGCGGCATGATTGACTACCTGACCATGTCGGACCAGGTATAAACGGGTACAGGTGTTCATACGTAACCCCAATTACCATCTCTATTCCGAATATCGAAATTCGTATCTTGATACCTGCTATCGGGTACCCTTACACAAACAGAACACACACGAGGATGAGCGTTGTCACCTCGACGAGTTCACATGTTGCCCCCAAGATATCCCCGGTGACACCGCCGATCCGTCGTTTGGAAAAAAGACCGATACCGAAGGTAAGTGCCCCCGCGATTGCCATGATCACCACTCCCTTCATCAGGAACAATCCCACAACGATGAGCGCCGTCATCAGCGAAGCGACGAGGTATTCCAGTTTTCCCGTAAATCCCACGAAGGCCTGGGCAGTACCGTACCCGGACCGTGCATAAGGAAACAGGGCCGCCAGTTGAACCGTTGACCACCGTCCCAGAACGGGAACGATAATGAGCGTTCCTGTCTTCAGCGATGCGGGCACTTCCATGAGAGCAAAAACCTTCAGCAGCAGCAGGAGGATCAGGCCGATTACGGCAAACGATCCAATCCGGCTGTCCTTCATAATGGCAAGGATTCGTTCCCGATCCTTTCCCCCCGCCAGTCCGTCCACTGTATCGGCAAAACCGTCAAGATGCAGCGCACCCGTTATGATAACAAACGCAATGATAACAAGAGTATCGGCAAGTACCGTCGGAAGGATGTAGGACGCCCCAATTCTCACACCCGCGAGCACCAGCCCGATGACCAACCCGACCAGCGGGAAATAAGCCATGGAACTGCCCAACTGCTCCCCAGTCAGACCGGGATCTTCCCGTACTTTGATGATCGTAAGAAACTGCAGCGCTGTCAAAAATCCTTTCATGGTTCCAGTTTCCTATCAACACCCGCCGATTCAAATGTGGCCATCCCGGTCATAATCTTGATGGCCCCCTCGATGACGGACATTGCGATTGCCGATCCCGTTCCCTCTCCTAACCGCATATCCAGGTCCATGATCGGTTTCTGCCCCAGTGTTTCCAACATTGCCCGATGTCCCGCCTCGGCGGAAAGGTGAGAATAAAACAGATAGTCATTGATCGTCCGATTCATGGCAACGGCAATCAGGGCACCTGCCGACGATATAAAACCGTCGACGACCACCGGTATCCGGTGGTATGCGGCGCCGATAATGAGTCCGGCGATCCCGCCGATCTCGAATCCGCCAACCTTTGCCAGAACGTCGACGGGCTCACGAGGATCGGGACAATTGACTGCAATCCCTTGTTCGATCATAGCTATTTTGTTGTTTAACGTTTGGTCATCAATCCCCGTTCCCCTTCCCGTGATATCTGTAACCGGAATGCTCGATAATATCGACAGAATTGCCGTCGACGGGGTGGTATTTCCGATACCCATCTCTCCCGTCCCGATGATATCAACCCCTGCCCGGGCATACTCAGCGGCAAGTTCAATTCCGATTTCTATTGCCCGGAGGGCCTCGTCGTTCGACATGGCAGGGCCTTCCGTAAAATCCCGAGTTCCCCGGTTCACTTTCCGGACGATCAATCCGTCATGAGGCTCAAAATCGAAATCTACGCCGATGTCCACCACGGTAACTTCCGCTCCGACGTGACGGGCAAGGACATTTACGGCGGCACCACCGGCAAGCATATTGAGGACCATCTGGATCGTAACCTCACGCGGGTAGGCGCTGACACCTTTGGCGACGATACCGTGATCACCGGCAAACGTTACAATCACCTTCTTCGTGATAGAAGGATCAACGGTCTCCCGGATGGCGGCGTAACGACGGGCTATCGCTTCCAACTTACCAAGACTGCCCAACGGTTTTGTTAAATTATCCAGCCGCCGCTGCGCCCGTTCGAGATAATCATCGCTGAGAGGAACGATCTGCTGCACCATGTCCTTGACATTTATCATTATTATTCTCCTGAAGTAATCAACCTTTGATAGTAACGGGAATTCCGGAAAAGAGAACGTACACCCGATCGGACCGTTTTGCCATTCGCTGGTTGAGGAAACCGAGCTGATCCCGGTAAATTCTCGCCAGTTTGTTATCCGGAACGATTCCCTGTCCCACCTCATTCGATGTAATAATCAAAGTTCCACGAACGTCATCGATACTCGAAAAGAAGTCATTGATAAGCTCACCACGCCTCTCACTCTGTTCCGGAAATGACATGAAGAGGTTCGACATCCAAAGAGTAAAACAATCAATGAGAATGGTTTCGTATGCATCACCCACCGAACGTAATGCAGTTCCGAGGGCAACCGGTTCTTCCAGGGTGTCCCACCGATCTCCTCGCTTCTCCTGATGTTTTCTGATCCGATCCTCCATTTCCCGATCGAAGGCCTGGGCAGTTGCCATAAAGAGCCTTTTCCCTTGTATTTGTTCAGCCAGACTCTGGGCAAAATCGCTTTTGCCGCTTCTGGCGCCACCGGTTATAAAAATAATCATGTCACGATCTCTCTCAATTGTTTTATAAGGAGTTCATTTTGAC
>CAZCGI010000048.1:5446-10225 GCA_964498145.1 uncultured Syntrophaceae bacterium | reverse complement strand
CAGGGTGACACCATACATCGGCACTGTCGTGACTGACATAGATCGGCATATCTCCGATAATGCGAATGTCACGGTCGTTACAGTATTGTTTGAGGGCATCCCATTGTTCATAGAAGCAGTGTTGGAGGAACTTTTCTTTTCCTATGAGATCCTTAAGATGTTTTTGTGCCTGAGCTAGATCCTGTGCATTTCTGTCACGAATGGCTTCAGGCCATTTATGCCATGGCTTATTTTTGTATTGTTCCTTCAGGGAAACAAAGAGGGCATAGTCTTCAAGCCAGTGAGAATGATGTGAACAGAACTCCCGGAAGGTGTCCGTGTGAGTGCTCTTTTGAAATTGCTGATAGGCCAGATGAAAGATACGTTTCTTGTATTTTCTGACCGAAGAAAAGTCAACTCTGTCCCTCGGAAAATCCGGGAGCGCGGAGAGATCTTTTTTTCTGAGAAGATTATTTTCATACAATCGCTCGATGCTGATCAGCAGCGTATTGCCGGCGAAGACGGAACTGCTGCTGTAGGGAGAGTTTTCCGAGATCGGCTGTGTGGGGTTCAGGGGGAGAATCTGCCAGAAACTCTGCTGTGCCGCTTCCAGAAAATCGGCAAAGATGAAGGCATCGGACCCCAGATCACCAATACCGTGACAACACGGAAGGGATGATATATGGAGAAGAATGCCGCTTGTCCGTTGCTTCATAAAAATATCCTCTCGGCGTCAGCGGCACATTCGGTGCCGCTTTATGACTGAAGGGTGCCGGATTCTCTTGGTCTCCGGCGTCCCGGTCTGAACTATGATTTACAGCATGGATCGCCATCCCGGCTCTTCCATCATGGGCTGGAAGAACATAATATACGGACCTCTCATGACATGTGCCATGACGCCTTCATCGTGAATCTTTCGAATGGTATGGTTGACCAAGACTTTTGCGAATCCCAGTTGTGCCATTTCGGGTGCGTCCCATTCACTGTGGATAATATATTCCGGCGGATGGGGCATGGCATCCGGTGTTCTGAAGAGCGGCTTAACGTTTTTGGGAGGATTGGCGCCGAGGGTCTGCAGTGATTCACCCATGGACTTCGGATCGAACATAAAACTTCCCAGTGCGCAGACTCCGATTTGATGAAGAATCATATAGCCGAGGAATCCCGTTGATTCCGATATGGCCTCCATTGTTTCAATGACACCCTGTTCGAAGGCATTTTCTTTCCCCGGTTGCACCGTATGTTCCGCTATGGCAACACACCGCTGAGGCGTTGCGAAACGGACAAGTTCTTTCTGCTGCTGCAGATCACCGGCAAGGTCGGCTATCTGACCCATGGATCTGACAGGCGGCATTTTTGACGCTACGACGCGATACACCGGCTCCCACGGACCTTCAATGACCATTGAAAGGCAGTGCCCGCACAACTCGAAGATCCGGTCGAACTGCTGGGTATGAAATTCGTCGTGATCCTGCCACGTCTTCCACATGGTGTACTGATAGTTGCGAAGCGGGTTGATCGTCGCTTCCATATGGATGCTGCCCCCTCCGTAACGACCCGCCAGCGGCAGCATCCCGATCTGATAATTTGCCTGAAATCCGACAAATCCCGGATGGGTTGCCGTGGTAATGCAGACGCGGGGACCTACCTGATGCATCTGTTTAAAACTTTCCTCACTGTTCGCAACTTTTGACATGTTTAACGCAATGTAAATCGGGCTGTCGGGTATTTTTTTTGCTGCCATGCTGATATCTCCTTTCGCCTTTTTCATGTTTTTTATTTGCTGATAGCTGAAAACTGACGGCTCCATATTCTGATTTCTGACTACTGATTTTATTCGACCCCCTGCACCCCATACCCCATAGGATATCTATTCGCAGTTATGTCCGTTGGTTCTCAGTGAGCAGGGTCGGATTTCTTCAGTACGATTCGTGCATCGGCAATGATGCAGCTGTCGACAGTGCACAAGACAGGATTGAGGTCTATTGAATCAATTGAGGGTTCGAGTTTCATAACGAGATCGGAAAAGCGTATGAGAAGTCGTGTCAGCTCTCCCATATTAACAGAGTTTGAGCCCCGGTAGCCTTCGAGCAACGGGCGGCCCTTAAGGCCTTGAACCATTGAGAGCACGTCATTTTCAACGAGTGGAGCCATTCTGAGACTGACATCACCGTAGATTTCCACCGCCGTTCCTCCCAATCCCATGACAATCATCGGCCCGAACTGATAATCTATTGAGGCGCCGATAATGAGTTCAATGCCGTAAATCATTTCCTCGACGAGCATACCGTGAAACTGTTCGGTTGTGCTGTAACGTTCGAAGGCTCTTGTCAATTCTTCATCGGTATCGATGCCGATTTCAACGCCATGAACATCCGACTTGTGCATGACCGTCGGTGAAACGATCTTTGCAACGACGGGATAGCCGATCGTATGGGCAAAATCACGGGCTTCCTTTGCCGTTTCGGCACATACAAATCGAGGAATGGCGAGTCCCTCCGCATGCATGATCTGCTTTGCGTCGGGTTCGAGGATCCACCCCCATTCTGTTGATTTCTTCACTATATCGTCAAATTGGCTGTTGATCATAGACTGGTCCTCCTCAGCGCCTTTAGCATATGCACGGCGCCCTCGATTGATGGAGAAACGGGAACCCCGTTGAACTCAAATCCTTCGATGAGCATTTGATACTTATCAACATGGGGTACGTAGGCAATAATGGGCTTGCCGTACTGTTTGTAAACATTACTTAACCGGGCACCCAGATCGATCGATATCCCCGGCAGGTATGGAAGAAGGAGGACCATGATACAGTCGACCTCATCCTTCATGCTCAGAAGTCTCACCGTCAGGACGAAATCATCGTCTGTTCCGCTTCCCGTAAGATCGATCGGATTACCCGTCGAAGCGATGTCTCGGCTGCTCGGTGACAGGTTGTCTCTGATTTCCCCTTGAAGCTCGCTGCTCAGAGACGGAACAGCCAGATCGTTATAATAACAGGCATCGACGGCGAGCGCACCATGACCGCCGCTTCCCGTAACGATTCCGATGTTCATACCTATCGGTTTTTGATAAGCGCTCAATGCTTCACAGAAGGCGACAAGTTCCAGTTCGTTGTGTGCTATGACAACGCCATGTTGTGACAGGGCAGCGGAAAAGCTTGCATAATCACCGGCGAGCGATGCCGTATGACTCGATACGGCTTTTCCACCGGCAGGAGTTTTACCCGACTTCAGGACGATAATCGGCTTGGGGCAGGCACGTGCCGCCTGTACGAAGGCTCTTCCCTCATCTTCTCCGAAACCCTCGATATAGAAAACAATGACTTTCGTTTGAGGATCGCCTGCAAGGTACTCTAGAAAATCAGTTTCTCTTATTAAAGCCTTATTTCCGATGCTAACCGCTTTTGACAGTCCCACTCCTTCTTCTTGAAACTTGATCATTTGGTCAACCAGGATACCCCCGCTTTGACTGACGAATGACACATTACCTGCGGGTGGGAAAACCATTCGTTCAATGGGAAGGAAAAACGTGTCCATATGAGCGGGGATATAAACGCCGAGACAGTTTGGCCCGATAAAAGGAAAATCGGCATCCCGGGCAATTGAGACGAGCCGATCCTGCAAATCATGACGACCGACTTCAGAAAATCCTCCTGAAATGACGGCAGCGCTTCCCACTCCCGCCTCTATGCATTCGGTTACTATATCAGGTACGAGTTCAGCCCGTGTGGCGATTACGGCAAAATCGACCTTCTCCGGAGTCTCGGATACACGACTGTAGACTATTTCATCATGCAGCAATCCTCCTTTGGGATTGATCGGGTATGCCTGAATGGGATACCGATTGTTGTTTTTATTGAAGATAACGTTGGCCGGGTGAAGATCGTTGAGTAAGGAAACCCCGATGACAGCCATTGTCTTCGGTTTAAAAAGTGATTCTAAACTCATTAGTCTCTCCTGGTATGTTCGGTTTTATGCCCATTGAGGGTCATTACGCTTTACTGATACGAAAAAACTTGCCACGAACGTTACTATTACTGCCACTTCATTGCTCCAATTGCCCGTAATGCATGTTTAACCGAAAGATAGTGCATCTTGTCTCCATACTTTTCGGTCCACCCTGCTTTTTCAACAAGATCACGGACCGGTCCGATCATGTCAGTGAACGCAAAATCAATATTTCTCTCTCCGTACGTATCCATGAGATGTTCGAGGGTGTGGATTGCAACGGCATCGATATCGCTTACATCGGCCATGTCCAGAACGATCCATTGCAGTTCCGGTCTCTCCGCAAAAGCCAGGTTCAGGCGGTCTTCGAGAAACTTCGTG
This sequence comes from uncultured Syntrophaceae bacterium, assembly GCA_964498145.1. Lineage (GTDB taxonomy): Bacteria > Desulfobacterota > Syntrophia > Syntrophales > UBA6807 > DSDU01. The sequence goes on along the minus strand of CAZCGI010000048.1, from coordinate 5,915 downwards.
TTGGCGAAGTAGAGAGGTGCGTCGATTCGAAGAATGACCACATGCGGATAGGTTGTCGCATCGGGATACCGCTTCACGTTGCGGAACACATCGTCTTTTTCCAGATACCCCAGTTCCGCGATATGCGGATAGGCACTGTGCCAGATAAAGACGACGAGAGAAAAGGCAAGACCGATGAGAAGTCCCCGAACAGGACTGAAAATAAGTGTCGAACAAAATGTGATTACCAGAGTCCATCCGTCGACTTTTCTGATGGTAAAAAGATTCTTCGCTGTGGAGACATCAATCAGACCGAAGACGGCTGTGATAATTATGGCCGCCAGCACTGCCGTTGGAAGGTAATAGAACAGCGGTGTAAGAAAAAGAAGCGTCATAAGAACAATGCAGGCAGTCACAATCGATGACAGTGCTGTCTTTCCCCCGGCCTCGTAATACACCGCTGTTCGGGAAAAACCACCGGTGACAGGGT
>CAZCGI010000048.1:0-5323 GCA_964498145.1 uncultured Syntrophaceae bacterium | reverse complement strand
GCGGCAATGATTTTTGCAACGGCAATTGCCTCCATATATCCGACAAAAAAGATCATGAAGGCGGCGGGAGCTAATGTTGAGATGGTTTTCGTCTCAAAGAGGGGAATAGAATAAGACGGCAGTCCCCGGGGAACGTCTCCTACAATCTGAACTCCCACATTATGCAGGCCGAGAACCCAGCCACACATCGTCCAGGCGACGACAACAAGAAGCGACGCGGGAAAGATGGGATATTTTTTCTTGAGCAGCACCAGAACGGCAATGCTGGAAACGCCAATTGCCAATGTCATACTGTGTGTTGTCTCCAGATTTTCAATAATACCTCTGGCTAGATGAAATGTTGTATGGCCGGCGGCACCTGTGATCCCGAGAAACAGTTTTAGCTGGCTCAGAATAATGATGATCGCCGCTGCCGAAGTGAAGCCGCTGATGACGGCATGAGAGAAAAAATTCGTGAGAAATCCGAGACGGAGAAGTCCAAGAGTCAACTGCATGATTCCCACCATGAGGGCAAGCATGAGAGCGAGGCCGATATATTCGGCCGTACCCGGAGGGGCGAGTTTTGAACATGATGAGAGCACCAGCAGAGAAACAACGGCAACGGGACCGACGGCGAGATGTCTGGATGAACCGAACAATGCGTAGACGAATATCGGGAGCGTTGAACCGTACAAACCGATGACCGGAGGCAGACCGGCAAGCATGGCGTAGGCCATGCCCTGGGGAACGAGCATAATGGCCACAATTATACCTGCCGTGATATCCTCTTTCACATCACGTCGTTCATATGATCGAAGCCAGGCGACTGCAGGTATTATCCGATCAATCATGATAATTTCCTTAGATGATGCTTTTTAAAAACGCAGCGGATGCATGTTACCAGTATGTCTCGATAACGAATAACACCAGTAAGAGTATGATGGCACTGGGTATAGCGATAATCCATGGGTTAACCTTCATTATCTGTGGAATGGTTCGTTCCCCGAAGTTGCCGATGGTGAGAACCGTATGCTCCAGCCTGGGGTAGAGTGTGGCAAAGAGAGTCATCCCGATGATAATGCCGGCAACACCACCAATGAGGGCATCCCATGATCCCTGGCCAACAGCACCGGCAATGGTTCCCGGACAGTATCCGAGGAGACCGAATCCGATACCGAAGATAAGGCCGCCAATGATTGAACTTCCGATCGAGCCTGGCTTGGGATGAAGTTCTGCTATTCCCAGGTGCGTCATTGTGTGTACACCCAGTTTGCCGATGATAATTGCCGTTATCATGATCTTAAGAACGGTAAAATCTTCAAGAAGCAACTGACCGATAATAACATCATACTGTGTCATCCCGCCCTTCTGGAGAAGGAATCCGAATGCGATGCCGATAAGGAAGCCGATCATCAACTGAATTCCGTGCCTTTCATGTAGGTGATGTAACATAGTACACGATCCTTATGGGAGAATTGTGTAAACTGCTGCAGCTGTTGCGATCCCGCTGATAAAGAAACAGATGACGGCGAGCCAGCTGCTGACCGCAAGTTGCAGCGTCCCGCTGATTCCGTGACCGCTCGTACATCCGCCAGCCCAGCGCGAGCCGATCCCAATGAACATGCCGCCAATGACTGAGGCAATCAGGCGCAAGAGTGGTGAGGGTCCCATTGCTTCGCGCCACCTGTCGGGGACCCATTGAAGGTGAAACGCGTCCCCTCCCAGTGCCGAGAGAAATGATCCGATTATGATCCCGAGCACGAGCATCCATTCCCAGTCGATGACAGGCGGGAATTTCTTATAATATTGTTTTTCCAGTACCTGAGGCCCGCGCAAGAATCGTTCAATCATTCCGGCGGTTCGGGCAAATGCTGTAGAAACACCGATTGGTTTATCTGACAGAAGAAAAGCTGCACAACTTAGAATTCCGATTCCGACGCCTACGGCATAAGGTGACCAGCGTTCTATTATTAACCATTCCATAGGGAACGCATCCTTATTGTATGACATTCAAATGCATCTGGCATTTTCTTAAAATCTAGACATACCAGAGGTAGATAAAACCGACCGATACCGATAAAAACAAGATCGTCATGATTCCGCCGGCTTTGATATAATCGGTGTTGCGATATCCACCCGGAGCCATAAGGAGAGCATTAACGTGATGCGTTGGAAGTATGAATGAATTAGAGGCACAGACTCCCACAAGAAGAGCAAGCCCACGAGGATCGATTGCGGAGAGGTTACCCATGACCATGACCAGCGGTACCAGGAGTACCGTTGCCGCTGCATTCGACATGAACAAAGAACAGAGTGTGGAAAGTAAACCGACAGAGAGAAAGATGATTACAGGGTGACTCCCTTGGAGAAATTCCATCATCCTGGTTGCTATAAATTGTGCGGCACCAGTGTGATCCATGGCAATGCCCAGGGGTATTAAACCTGCCAGGAGAAATACGGTTCGCCAGTCAACTGCCCTGTATGCTTCCTGAATCGGTACAATACGGAATACGATCATGGCGAGGGCACCGGTCAGTAGTCCCAGAGAAAGTTGTACGCCTGTCAGGGTGAGCAATATGGCACCGGTAAAGCAGAGCATTGCAATCACGGGCCTTGATTTTTCCGGTATATTCTTTGCTTCTACGGGGGTGACAAGAACGAAATTTATGTTATCTCCCATAGCCATGATCTGGCTCCAACGACCATGAACGATGATGGCAGCACCCGCATGAAGCGCATGGTCGGAGAAATCCCCCCGCAATTCCCGGTCGCCGGTTAACAACATGATCGGCTCAACACCATATACCTTGCGAATTCCTATTTCACTCAGTGTTTTGCCGATGACGGGAGATCGTACCGGAATTATAAATTCAGCAAATCCGACCTGCTCAGAACGTTCCAAATCCTGAAATGGACTGAGCTCTTTTTTAAACATGAGATCATAATCAGAGACAAATCTTACCAGATCGGTCTGATCACCGAGGAGGGCCAGTTGTTGTCCTGCGAGAAACGGCGTATACCGCCATGGGGCATAAAGCACATCGTTTCCTTCGGCGAGTGCGAGAAGGTTCAGTTTGTATTTGGTCCAGATTTCAGCATCTTCTCGTGTTTTTCCCACGAGGGGGCTCTTCGAGGGTATCACACATTTATAAATAGTGGTGGGCAATCGCCATGTCTCTATTAGTCTACGCTGTATGCTCGCTATCTTGTCTTCACGTGCTTTCGATTTCGGAAGTACGACATTGCCGAAGAGAAGAAAATATAAGATTCCCGTAATGAGCAGTCCTATTCCGAGGGGAGTGACGCTGAATAGTCTGAATGGTTCCTGGCCGCCCTGTTTCAGTAAGTCGTTGAGAATCAGGAGGGGAGTTGAGCCAATCATGGTTGCGGTGCCGCCGAGAATGACTGCAAAACCCATGGGCATGAGGATGCGTCCGATTGGCATTCCCGTGGCTCGTGAAATCCTCAAAAGTGCCGGTAGAAAGAGCGCTGCGGCCCCGATATTCTGCATAAAAGCAGAGATAGAACCAGCGGTTAAGGAAACCAGACCGATAAGCTTTCTCTCATCAGATCCCGCAGTTCTGATTATTGATTCTGTTATACGATTCATTGCACCTGAACGATCCACACCATAACCCATTATCATTATAGCAATGCATGCTACCACAGCATTGCTGGCGAATCCGGAAAAAGCTTCCGACGCCGGAATCAATCCAAGCCATGGAAGACTGATCATGACGAGAATTGCAATAATATCCACACGCAACAGTTCGCTGACAAATAAAAATATCGTTATTGTAAGGACAATGAGGACAAGTGCAATTTCAAAGGTCATGTTTTGCCTCCGCGTTATTGCGGGTTTGCGACGCCCTGGTGAATCAGGTGTTAAACGTGAATCAGTTGAAAATTACGTCGTGGAATTGAGTTAATAATATACTCAAATGAAAGACTTATCAAGGCAAACGAAGATTGAAATATTGCTGGCCTGAGATTTTGTCATTCCAAACGAGCGAGCAGGGACAGTTGTGATCATGAGTAAAAGAATGATGTTAAAGCAGATCATTGATAGTAAGTTACGGTTGATAAACGAACATTCAAGTTCCTGCAGGTAAGGACCGATTATGGGAACGTGACTGTTGCAGATTACCGTTGCATTGGTTGTTCATTTTGTTTACATTACACTGTGCATTAATCAGACTGTGATGCGTCAGTGTTCATTGTTTGGAACAGAAAATAGACTGCCGGTCTTCTGTCGTTGAAAATAGAATCATCGCTTATGCGTTCATCAAACAGTTGAATCAGTAATGCTTCAAGAACCCATTTTTGTTAGAAAACCATTCGGTTTTCTCCGCATGGCTGTTCCCCACCGGATCGGGAATGAATGCCGGATTGAAAGGAGGTACATGATACAAGATGAAAGGAAATTTGAAAATATACCTTATGATTGTAATGGCCATTTTTCTCTGTTCATGTGCTGCCGGCAAGACGGCGAAGGAGGCAGCGGAATCATATCGGCTAGATATAACCGCGACGGTGCAAAGCGTTTCAGATCGTGAAGCGGTCCTCAAGGTAACAATGCCTGCCTTAAAAGCGGGAATCGATCAAGTAATCAACGATATCGCCCGGGAGGTTGTCGAGAAAGGACTGTTTGTTGAGGGAATAACAATTAACATCGGTGAGCTGCCTGTCATTGTCAGGGAAGCCCGTGGCAATATCATTCGTGTCGCTGCTGAGAAACCGCTTGCCTTTTCCATTGGCACAGAGGTGGCATTGAAGGTTCCAAAAAAAACAATTGCCATTGTCGATTTTGAAGTGATTCGAGGCAACCAGAAAGAAGCAGGACGGGTAACCCTTGAGGGACTGACATCGGCGCTGATTGATTCGGGGCATTTCAACGTCGTTGAAAGGGCCAAATTGACGTCTCTTGTAAAAGAGCTGGAATTGAGCATGACCGGACTAATGAACGAATCGTCATCAGCTAAAATAGGACAGCTTCAAATGGCCGATCTTATTCTTACGGGAACCCTGGCAGAAATGAAAGGGAAATGGGATATCAACCTGCGGCTTATCAATGTCAGGACGGGCCGGGCGCTTGCGGCCATCTCGATGCGAACGGTGCTGTTCAGGCCGTCAGAAATGAGAGACGCCGGTTCCCTGAATGAAACCTTCGAGGAAAGTACCGTCGATCCATCATGGAAGATAGGCCACAAAATGAGGGGCATCTTTTATGTCGGACTTGATCGCACAACGGGAGCCGAAGATTCTCAACATTCGTTGGCAATCAAATTTGATTTGAGAGGACAAAGAGGTAAAAAAGTTTTTGCACGGGCAGAAAACCGAAAAA
>CAZCGI010000047.1:0-10243 GCA_964498145.1 uncultured Syntrophaceae bacterium | reverse complement strand
TGCCGGTTCCCTTGAATTCTTCAAAGATAACTTCATCCATTCTGCTGCCTGTTTCAATGAGAGCAGTAGCGATGATGGTGAGACTGCCTCCATTTTCTATATTCCTGGCGGCTCCGAAGAATCGCTTCGGCTTATGAAGGGCATTGGAATCAACACCACCGGAAAGGACCTTGCCGCTGGGCGGTACGACGGCATTATAGGCCCGGGCAAGCCGGGTGATGCTGTCAAGAAGAATCACCACATCTCGTTTATGCTCAACCAGTCGTCGCGCCTTCTCAAGCACCATTTCGGCAACCTGTATGTGTCGTGACGCCGTTTCGTCGAACGTGGATGAAATAACTTCCCCCCTGACGCTTCGTTCCATGTCGGTGACTTCTTCCGGACGCTCATCAATCAAAAGCACCATCAGAATAACTTCTTCATGATTTTTGGTGATGCTATTAGCAATATCTTTGAGAAGCACCGTCTTGCCGGCCCGGGGAGGCGATACAATCAGCCCCCTCTGCCCTTTTCCGATGGGGGTAAAAAGGTCCATGATACGGGTTGAATAATTCTCTTTGTCCGATTCGAGCATTAATTTTTCTTCGGGATACAGGGGGACAAGGTTATCAAAAAGAATTTTATCTTTGGCCAGTTCGGGAGATTCAAAGTTTACGGAGTTGACTTTAAGAAGAGCAAAGTATTTTTCACCGTTTTTGGGTGGTCTGACCTCTCCCGAAACGGTATCTCCTGTCCTGAGATTAAATCGTCGTATCTGAGAGGGCGACACATATATATCATCGGGCCCGGGAAGGTAATTATAGCCGCCTGATCTGAGGAAACCGAAACCGTCGGGCAAGGTTTCCAGAACACCCTCTTCCTCAATCATCCCATCCCGCTCGGCATATGCCTGGAGTATTGCAAATATAAGATCTTGCCTCCGCATTGCCGCCGCATCGGTAATATTGAGTTCCTTTGCTACTGCTGTCAATTCATCGATTGATTGCTTTTTAATTGCCGAAAGATTCATATGTCATTCCTTACAAAAGAATACCCTATAAGACGTAAAAATGTTTCCTCTTATTTCAAGACTCTACGGCATGTATTGCAACCGCTCCCGCTTTGCTCGGGAACGCATTAATAATGCAGAAAAATTCTCTGGATACAGTCAATCGGTGGTTATTGAGAACTGTGGAAACACTTCAACAAGGAAGGGTTTTACATATCTTTTAAGATATTGGACTCTTATATCATTCAGAACATCCTGTCAAGTTAATTTTTTACTTCCATTATCTCTCCGAAAGCCTATGTAGCGACCCATTCACACACTGATTACCCATGTATTTATCGAATCATAAGGAAGCTGAACTGCCTCCCTGTTCGCCCTCCTTCTCCTCGATGCGAAAAAAAAGTATCCCGGTGACATGATGTACAGATCCCCGCTTCAACGATATTGGCGGGAGGAACACCTGCATCCAGTATCTGGAGACGATTGGCCCGAGTCAAATCACACATCCAATGGTCACGATGATTCGACGTCGTGAATACCATAGCAGCGTCGTCTTTCATTGCATCCCTGACAACCCGATCCACTTCGTAACAGCATCGGCCGATTGAGGGTCCCACGGCAGCGATAAGATCTTCCGCTTTTGTTGAAAACATTTCCATAATCCTGCCAACCGTCTTGGCCGCAATCCTTTTCGCCGTTCCTCTCCACCCGGCATGGACCACGCCGATTGCATTTTGGACTCGGTCGAAGAGGAAGATGGGTACACAATCCGCCGTTTTCACTCCCACGGCAAGACCTGGCCGGTTCGTAATAATGGCATCGTAATCACTATTCTGCATGGTGCTGAAATCGGTAGAGTCATCAATAATAAGAATCCCATCTTCATGAACCTGATGAACCGTGCAGAAGTTTGCCACGGGAATACCAAACGCATCGGAAAGGATTGTCCAATTCTTCAGCACTTGTTCGTTCCCGTCGCCTTCACTGACGCTGAAATTGAAATTCGAAAATTGTCCCTCACTGACACCGCCCCAGCGGGAACAGAAGGCGTGGATAATCGAATCGTACTGTTTCAGAAGCTCGGCCTCCAGATACTTGATGCTTCCTCTCTGAGCATAGGTAAACATGACACTATCACCGTTCCACAATAAAGTTTTCAGGCTTGCCTCTCGACATAATCAGCCAGTTCCGCACATACCAGCGCAATATCATGAGGTAAAGGCGATGTGATTTCCATATACCGACCGCTTACAGGGTGACAAAAACCGATGCTGCTCGCATGGAGCGCCTGTCGTTTCATCCGTCCCACTATAGCGCGCAGCGTATCGTCTCGCATTTCCTTTAATCTCTTTCGAGCACTACCATAGACGGCATCTCCCACGATCGGATATCCCTGTGAACTAAGGTGCACACGAATCTGATGTGTTCGCCCCGTTTCGATCGAAACATCAAGAATCGTTACACACCCGAATCGTTCGACAACAGTCCATCGGGACACGGATATCTTTCCTCTTCTGCTGGTGGTCGACATTTTCTTACGATCTTTGGGATGCCTCCCGATGGGCAATTCGATCACTCCCGCATCGTCCTTAACATCACCATACACAAGTGCTTTGTATATCTTTTTTACGAGACGGTCTTTGAATTGAGCAGACAGCGCCATATGCGCTTGATCCGATTTCGCCACCACCAGCAGACCTGACGTATCTTTATCGAGGCGATGAACGATTCCCGGCCTCATTATCCCGCCGATTCCCGAAAGGTCCTTGCAGTGATATAAAAGGGCGTTTACCAAGGTTCCCTGATAATTGCCGGCAGCGGGATGTACCACCATGCCTGCCGGTTTATCGACAACGACGATTGATTCATCTTCGTAACGTATCGTGATGGGGATATCCTCGGGAGGAACGGCAGACGCTTTTGGTGGTTCCCATAGCAATGCAATCGTATCACCGATCTTTACAAGATGACTCGGCTTGACGATCGTATCGTTGACACGAATCTTCCCCTCGGTAATCATTCGCTTTATCTGCGATCGGGTAAGGCCCGATTCTTTTTTCGAAAGAAAGACATCCAGCCTGAGACCGAATTCAGCCTCGCCCACCTCATAACCGCTCGTCTTCATTCCTTGATCGAACATGGATGCTCTGGAATTTCTCCGTCCATCAGGACATACTGTCATAGCCGTCGAGTTGTTTCAAACCGTCCCGGATGAAAACAAATTCCGATTCATCAATTGTCCGGACGTCGAAAAGAACTTCTTCATCGGCAATGCGAGCAATAACGGGAACATCAAGAAAGCGCAGTCGGTCGCCCAGTTTGCCTGCCGACATGTTCCGAGCAGTAATCCCGAGAAGGACGGTGGAAATCTCCTGTGTCGGCAGAGAACCTCCGCCAGCCATGGAATATCCTTTTTTCATGACGATATCGAAATTCTTCAGGGATAATTTTTTAAGGATTCTCAGGAGCTTTCGGGCTTTTTTCTCGACCGTCGCCACAGGAGTTGTCAGCAATTTTATGCCCGGAATGACAGCAAGAGCATCACCGCTGGTTAGATAGCTCCGAATGGTCGCCTCGAGAGCGGCAAGGGTCAGTTTATCTATCCTCAATGCACGATTAAGGGGATTTTTTTTGACTCTTGCAACGATCTCTTTTCTGCCGAGGATGATGCCCGCCTGGGGACCACCGAGGAGTTTGTCCCCACTGAACGTAACAATATCGACACCCGACTTCAGTGCTTCCTGGACGGTTGGTTCTCGATCAAAACCAAACGGATTCAAATCGATAAAACATCCACTTCCCAGATCGTTCATAACAGAGAGGTTGCTCTTCTTCCCCAGATCGACCAGATCGGACAGTTCAACATCTTCGGTGAAGCCGGCAATCCTGAAATTACTGGTATGAACCTTGAGAATCATCCCCGTGTTGTCCCCGATCGCCTGTTCATAATCGGAAAAGTGAGTTCGGTTGGTCGTCCCCACCTCCCTGAGGACGGCGCCGCTCTTCTCCATAACTTCGGGTATCCGAAAGGCGCCGCCGATTTCGATCAACTCGCCCCGGGACACAACAGCTTCCTTCCCCACCGCCAGTGTATTCAGAACGAGTAGGACCGCCGCTGCATTATTATTGACAACGATGGCATCCTCCGCCCCGGTAATGGCACAGAGAATATCCCGAACATGATCGTACCGTTCCCCCCGTTTCCCCATACTGAGGTCGAACTCAACATTTGAATATCCTCTACTGATTTCCACAATCTGTGCCAACGCTGCTTCGCTCAATGGCGCCCGTCCCAGATTGGTGTGGAGAATAATGCCCGTGGCATTGACAACTCGCCTGAGACTGGACGTATGCAATCCCTTTATTCTCCCCTTAACACGTGATGCGGCAGTTTCGGCAGAAAGGTCCGGCACCGAACCGGCTTTCTTTTTTCCTTCCTTTATAACAGCACTCCGCATCTCGGCAACAGCGGATCGACACGCATCGACAACAAAATCCCTTGGGGCCATTCCAGCTGCGCCGTCCCGTTCAAGAATCAATATAATTTCATCAATTTTCGGAAGCTGTTTCAGGACGCTGATCGTCGTATCATCCATGGTATCCTTCCTGTTTCTTTGTGTCTGCGGGTTTTTGTACAAATGAATTTATCGTTGGACAACAGCACCTTAATCGCCCTTCCCGCTTATCCGAGACAAAAGGCCCTGAAATTATTTACCGCCGTGAAGAATTCCCGCATCATAATAACCCAGTAATATCGTCCTCGATTGGTAAGATGGAATGTTCCCCGACGATACCGCAATCCGCCGGCCATCATGAACGCAGCAATATCCCACCAGAGATAACGAATAAAATGTGCACCATACTGCTCTTGCACCGGCTCAATCGGCAGTTTCAATCCGAACAGCTTCATGATGAAATCATATCGAATCCGGTCCCGAAGGGAAAATTCCCGGGAAGCCATCAGCGGAATCTCATTCCCCTTCAATCGGTCAATATACTCCTGAATATTGAATGTATTAGCATAACATATCCCGTTCATATAGCCAATAGAACCGCTGCCCACGCCTGCATATTCATCATAATCGACGATGTATTCATCGATCATGCTCTCTTTACGCGAAAAGCACCACGCAGATGAGAATCGGTAATCGGGAAGAAGTCTTTCAACGATGCGTTGATACATGCGCTGTTCTTTTCGGTAATCGACAATACCGAGAGTTCTCTCAACGACGCTTTTCGTCAGGTCGGAAACCATGAGAGGATAGTAGGTAACCTGATCGACGCCGCTTTCAAGAAGCAGCGTGAGATCCCGATCAAGCGTTTCATCGGTCTGAATGGGGAAATTAAAGATCATATCGGCATTGAGCGTATCGAAATATCCCGCTGTCGCCTGCAGGCGTTCGACATTCGTTGATCCGCTTCCATATTTTTCAAACCTACCCATCGCACGGAGCAGAGTATCATCAAAGCTCTGAATCCCCACGGAAAGTCTGTTCACACCGGCCCGCTGCAACACCTCTATTCTATCTGAAGTCAGATGATTCGGATTGGTCTCAACGGATATTTCATCGATCGAAAAATAGTCCTTCGCCGTTTCCAGGGTTTCCTCAAGTTCGTCCATGAGAACTGTCGGCGTTCCTCCTCCCACATAGACGCCGCCGAAATCATAGGATCGCTCTTTATAAAGAAGCAGTTCATGTCTAAGGGCGGAAAAATACTCACGACAGAGCGATTCCTCGAAGCGAACACGATTGAATGAACAATAGGGGCAGAGTTGCTCACAGAACGGTATGTGGATATATAACAGGCGGGGACGAGAGGTTTCACAGACCGGCAGAAGAGGATGAAGCCCCGCTTCAAACTGCATCGACTGCGAGAATGCCCGCCGCGCCTCCTGCGCTATCAACTGACAGATCACCGTCTTCGATCCTTTCATGAAACCGCAGACTCACGGCTTTTATTATCAGGAATAATCATCGGATACATAAACAAGTCATCAAATGTATCCAGGTAAATTCTCCTTCGGAGAAAGCTTTCCATTAACAGATATCAATCAATCGATCAAGAATTCTTATAGTTCTCAACATCTTGAAAAAAGCAGAGGATGGTGTTATGAAAATCATGATTTTATCAAATCTGTACAAAAGGTACCGAACAATGACAAAACAAAAAACATGGAAATTGTGGGAAAACGAAGTAATCAATGAAGCAGAAACAAAACTGCTCAGGAGAAAAGCCGACGAGCTGACGATTCCTTTTGATGAAGAAGGCAAAAGAGATATCATGATACTGATCGAATCCTTCCTTGGCAGGGACGATGCATTAGGCCTCGCGGCTCCCCAGATCGGCATAAGCAAGAGAATCGTCGTTTTCAAAAATAAAAATTTCGATGAACGAGGACGCGTTAAAAACGAGAAGGATTATGATGTACTGATTAATCCACGGATAACGCAGATACGGGGCGATAAGGAGGTAACGACGGAAGGATGTCTGTCATGCCCTGATGTCAGCGTTGAAGTTCCCCGTTATACCGAAATCAAGGTCAAGGCATATGACAGACACGGCAAGAAAATAAACAAGCGATATACGGGATTTCTCGCCAGGGTTGTCCAGCATGAACTCGATCATCTCGAGGGGAAATTGATCATCGATCACGGGGGATCGGTCTATGTCCCCAAGGAAAAACAGAAATTTTTCAACGAATATTTCAAAGAATGAGGAATCAGGCTTTCACGCTAAAATTGAAGGGGCACCATACGGTGCCCCCTTTTTATTTCCAAAATACTATATCCGCTTGCTATGTAAAGCTATGGGTATCATAGCGTTAACGCGACTGACACTATCGATCTTCGAATTCAGATTATTGCCATTATTTCAACCGACAAAACCAAACGCCGACACTTTTTCATACCTACATTATCGATAAAAATGTGGTGCCGGCAGATCTTTTACCGTCACGAGTCCCGGTCGACCCGTGACGACATCGGGAACAGAATTCACAAGAATTGCTGCTGTCGCCTGATCCCCTGCCACACCTCCATCGACTCTCAGACTGATACTGGGATTTCCCTCAATAAAAATCGCATCATGCGGATCGTCGGCACCGACATACATTCTGAGGTCAAGAGAAATCACCACCGATGTTCCATGAAATCCCCTGGCAATGTGTTTGATACCGAGCACGTCACCTGGTTTCAGATCAAAATAAGCAGTTTTCACTGCCTGTTCCGCCACCACCGGATCGATGGTTTCCTCAATCCTGTCAAGAGATATTCCAAGGTAGTGGGCAACAAACTGAAGAGATTCCACAAGCCCAACATGGCCCAGCATTTTCTGCGAAACCCGTTCTCTGAAAACATCGGGAGACAAACCGGCCCCTATTTTTATCTGGAGGGGCAGACGTCTCGTGCCGGCATCGACAAACCGTTCCACCTTTACAGTACTGACATCCTTACAGACCCCCGTAAGATAGAGAGGAAGGGCATCCATTATAAATCCCGGGTTAACCCCCGTTCCGAGAACGGAAACACCGTTTTCCCGAGCCTTTGTGTCCAGATCCTTCGCCAAAGCTTCGTTGGCTGTAAATGGAAACAATAGTTCCTCGCTCGACGAAATGACATTAATTCCTGATTTGATAATTTCTTCCAGTTGCGAATAGATGGTAGTAATTCTTGAACCGGCCGTATGAATGACAATGTCCGCAGACTGAGAAGAAAAAAGTTCTTGCGCCCTGGCCGTCACAACAATGCCGAGATTATTGTCAAGCCCCAGAACCGTCCCTAGATCACGTCCTGCTTTATCTTCCGATATATCAACCGCTCCGACGATTTCCAGATTTTTCTTCGATAAAACGAGCTTTGCCGTCTCTACCCCAATAGGTCCAAGACCATAGTGAATGACACGAATTTTTTTATTACCCATAGGAATCGTACTCCTTACACATATATAAATTTTAAGTCACGGATCAACTCAACAAGCCTCCAATCGGGCAGCAGGCATCACCGGATGCAACATATTTTTCTGCGAGGCAGCCGTCAACTGTCCTGTTGTGCAGATTTCCCGCTCCCTGGATCCTCAGACTTGACCATATCAAGGTGGTGCGGTTAATAAAAGGGAGACACCTCCCCAATCATAACACGGAGTGTTATGATCCAGTGTTAAACACACAACATGGATCTAGGAGGTGTCAGATGAGAGCATACGCGGGAATTGATTTGCATTCAACCAATAATTATCTCGGTATCATCAACGAGAAGAACGAGCGGCTCTTTAACAAGCGACTGCCCAATGATATGGGAGCGATTCTGTCGGCATTGCATCCGTTCAGGGATAAACTTTCCGGAATCGTCGTGGAATCGACCTACAACTGGTACTGTCTGGTGGACGGTCTTCAGGCGCAGGGATATACGGTTCACCTGGCCAATCCGGCGGCAATCAAGCAGTATGACGGGCTGAAACACACCGATGATAGGGGGGATACATTCTGGCTGGCCCATCTGCTTCGATTGAATATTTTGCCCGAGGGATACATCTATCCGAAGGAAGAACGCCCCGTACGAGATCTCCTTCGCCGGAGAACGATACTGGTCAGACAGGGGGTAACCCAGATATTAAGCTTACAGAGTATGATTACCCGAAACCTCGGCATTAATATGCCTGGCAATGCGATAAAAAAACTGAGCGAAGATGACGGTGAGTGCCTCTTCGACCATCCCCATCTGAAGCTGGCAGCTCGAAACAGTCTCTCGATCATGAAGTTTTTGAAGGAAAAGATCCGTCTCATAGAACGGGAAGTTCTTTCGCAGACCAAGCTTCGGGAAGAATTTGCACCGTTGCTTACCATTCCGGGGATCGGGACGATTCTGGGGTTAACCATTATGCTGGAAGTCGGAGATATCAGTCGGTTTCCAAAGGTGGGCAACTATTCGTCCTACTGCCGATGCGTCAAAAGCGAGAGACTTTCGAATGGCAAGAAGAAGGGGTCCGGCAACACCAAAAACGGCAACAAGTACCTCTCTTGGGCCTATGTAGAGGCGGTGCACCATGCAATACGGTCATATCCGTATGCCAAAAGCTTCTACCAACGGAAGAAGGCAAAGACAAACGGAATCGTCGCCGTCAAAGCACTGAGCAATAAACTCTGTCGAGCATCATACTATGTCATGCGTGATCGGGTACCCTTTGATCAGGAGAAACTCTTTCGATCATAACAACGGCTGCGGCAGTGAACCGGCCAAGGGGTTGGTGAGAAGCCATAAGACTTGATTGGAACCTGCTGCATCCACAGAACTGCCGGTATTGTTTCGTTTTTGGTTATCTGATGTGCCCATGCCGTGAGCTTATGAGGGTCTGGTTAACAACCATGCGATTTGTGATACATTTTATTGGACACGGCATGGAACCGAAGGTTTTCTGGGGTCCGACAATGGACCAGGGGCTGCCATCTAATGGAACGGCCTTGATCCCGATGGGTGACTGGTGCGTATCAGTGAGATATAGTCAAGAACCGACACGAATGAAGTAACGGGTGCAGACGGACGGACAAAAACAAAGCGGTGCCGTTATGGTTACTTGAAGGACAAGCAAAAAGAAAAAAAGCTTTTTGTGCAATGGTGAGGTGTGTTTTTACTTGACCTTACCTTGAATGGGTGACCTTACCTTGAATGGGTGACCCTAAGTTCCATGGAGATAGAAATTAATGAACGGGAAATAAAATGGATGTGATAACCACAATCAATCTTTCTAATGAAGAAAGTACAGAGCTTATTCAAATCTTGGGATGTGATGAGGCCAATCTATCAAATGAGTTAGGAAAATTTGCCTCTGCTGCTTTAAAGGAATACATTTCTATGTTTCTTGGACAAAAAGTATTTAAGAGAGGGACAGATATTTTAGAGTACAGATTGTTCCTCTTGATAGAGGAGGCATTTGATAATAGAATCCCTGATGAACAGGATGTATGTGGATTGTTTCAGACAACGTCAACAGAAAGTAGATCGCTTATTAGATCGGTAATATCGAAGTATCAATATCAACTTAAATCTGCTGTAGATAAAACTATTAAAACAATATTGGAAACAGCCAGTCGAGAAAATGACCAAACACCATATACAGCAACAATAAATAGCCAAAATGTTGTGGAAGAATTTAATAGGCAATTGGCAAGCATCGACGGAAACCTTACTCCTGTTATAAAAAAAAGAGGTAGTGTTTCAATTTATGCCATAAAAGCTTCATCTTACACACGGCTATGTG
>CAZCGI010000046.1:6761-10256 GCA_964498145.1 uncultured Syntrophaceae bacterium | reverse complement strand
CTGACCACTTAGATACTTTTCTGCCATCAATCGCGGTAATTATATCTCCTGACTGAATTCCCGCTGCGTAAGCCGGCGTCTTTTCCAGGACTGTGCCAACCCGTGAGGTATGAGTGGGTACACCGACAGTGTAAATCAGTGTGAAAGCCACGATGGCAAAGAGAAAATTAAAGAGTGGTCCGGCGAATACGATTCCCATTCGCTTGAATACCGGCTGCTTCTGAAATGACCTCTTTTCGTCCTCAGGTGACAGTTCGTCACCTTCCGACTCGCCGAGGAGCTTAACATACCCCCCAAGGGGTATCAGAGATACAAGGTATTCAGTCTCTCCCACTTTTCGTCCGATCAATCGAGGACCGACCCCCAGTGAGAATTTCCGGACCCCCACACCAAACCATTTTGCAACCAAAAAATGGCCCAGTTCATGGACAAAAATCAAAATCCCGAGCAAAACTACTACTGATATAATGTTGATACCAATCAATTTTGTAACACTAACCTTTCCACGATCTTCCGCGCCCTTTCCCTGCCGCTTCTGTCGGCATCAAGGACGTCTCCGATTGTCTGCGGTTCCTTCGAGTTATGTTCCTCTATGACCTCCTCCACAATTTCCGGCAGGTCCATAAAGCCGATAGTACCGTTTATAAATGCTTCAACAGCTACTTCATTGGCCGCATTCAGGACCGCGGGCGTCGTCCCCCCACGGGCGGCGGCACGATAGGCGAGATTCAGATTCTTAAATTTATCGAAATCAGGAGAGAAAAACTCTAACGTTCTGACAGCACTCAACTTAAGGGGAGCAATAACATCCTGAAGCCGTTCAGGATATGAGAGTGCATACGCTATCGGCCCCTTCATGTCAGGAACACCGAGTTGAGCGATAGAGGACCCGTCTTTATATTCTACCATTGAATGAACGATACTCTGGGGGTGAATCAGCACATCGATCCTGTCAATATCAACGTCAAAAAACCATTTCGCCTCGATAACTTCGAGCCCCTTGTTCATCATTGTTGCCGAATCGATAGTGATCTTCGCACCCATATCCCAATTCGGATGCTTCAACGCATCTTCAAGGGTTACTTCATGCATCTTCTCCTTCGGCATACGGAAGAAAGGTCCACCTGACGCAGTTAGTATTATTTTTCTCACATCAGCCTTGTTGTGACCGACAAGACACTGAAAAATCGCCCCATGTTCACTGTCGACGGGCAAAATGTTCACACCCTTTGATTTGGCTTTTTCCACAACCAGGCTTCCCGCCATAACCATGGTTTCTTTGTTCGCCAGAGCGATATCCTTACCAGCCTCGATGGCATCAATCGTGGGAAGCAATCCCGCTGCACCGACTATGGCGGAAAGAACCATATCAACCCCCTGGCAGGTGGCAACTGCACGATATCCGTCATCACCCCACAGGATCTTTGTTTCAGATGGCCGACCGATCATATCACGCAATCGTTCCGCATGATCCCTGTCGATAACTGAAACAATCCGTGGTTTGAACCGTTCTATCTGTTCTTTCAACAGCTTAAGATTTTTTCCTGCAGCGAGGGCACATATAGTAAAGCGCGAAGGGTTTTGTAAGACCACATCAACGGTACTGACCCCGATTGATCCGGTAGATCCGAGAATTGCTATATTTTTCATTGAATCACAAGTGTCGTATAATAATACACAAAAGGAATAATAAAAATCAGGGAATCAAGTCGATCCAGCACACCGCCGTGACCGGGTAACAGAAACCCCGAATCCTTGACCGCAAAAAAACGTTTTATCGTCGACTCACACAAATCGCCTAACTGCCCGAGGATACTTCCTATAAATGCCATGATAACGGCATGCACAAGTGAAAGTTCCTGGAAAAAGATTAACGTATATACAATGCATCCCACAATACTGCCGACAATCAACCCCAGCGTTCCTTCCACTGTTTTTCCGGCACTGACGGCAGGCATCAACTTTCTCTTCCCGATGGTTTTTCCCACATAATAGGCCGACACATCACCGGAAAATGCCAGAATGATGATGAAAAAGACCCACTGTACTCCCATATCAGAATGCCGCATCAGTATTATGTACGATAGCATAAATGGGATATAGAGCAATCCGAATACGACTCTGGTCAAACCGGACAGATCAACAAGACCTTCCTTTGCATGATAGAGAAAAAGCAGAAATACAATGATAACGGCAAATGTCGTCATTGCAAACATGACATTACTGTTGCCTATATATGCAGCCCCGGAGATGAGCAGTCCGAGGATAACTCCTTCTCCTTTTTCCCAGTATGCCCCTTTCTTGAACACCATTGTGTTGTATTCGACAATACCACCCTGAATTAATACCACAACGATAATCGCAAAAAGAACTTCCGGTCCGTAAATAATCGCCGCAAAAAGTGCCGGCACGATTACAATAGCTGTTATCCATCGTTTGAGGTGAGTGTTCATGGTTTCAATCCCTTGTTCAAAGACTGAGACATATTTCTTTATTTACTTTTCATATAATTTCAAATGTCCAGACATTCAGTCCTTTGTATTTGAGCTGTTATTTGACATTTGAACTGTTTTGTTTATCAGTTATTTTATCTGGTCACTCGTCAGTCCGAATCTTCGTTCCCGTCCCTGATAGTCAATGATAATATCCTCAAGTTCTTCACCGGTGAAGTCGGGCCAGAGCGTTTTCACGAAATAGAGTTCTGTATAGGCAGATTGCCACAGAAGAAAATTGCTCAATCGATATTCACCGCTTGTTCTGATAAGCAGATCAGGATCGGGAATGTCCCGGGTATACAAATACTGTGAAAATACCTCTTTTGTCAGGTCATCAGGTGACAGGGCACCTGATGTACCGGCTTCAATCATTTTCCTGGCTGCCTGGACGATTTCATCCCTTCCGCCATAGCTGAGCGCCAGTACCAGCGTCATACTTGACTGATCGGCAGTTTTTTTTATTGTATCTTTGAGGATCGTCCGAACATTTCCGGGTAAGGCATTAACATTTCCGATGACATTGAAACTGATATCATTTTCAAGCATTTCAGGAAGTTCCGTTATGAGAAAATCTTCCAGAAGCACCATAAGAGCCTCGACTTCGGGGGCAGGTCGATTCCAATTTTCTACGGAAAATGCATAGAGGGTCAAGTATTCTATTCCGATGGCACGACACTTTCGAACGACGCTTCTTACCGCTTCGGCACCTTTCCTGTGCCCATCGATTCTCGTCAATGAATATTTTTTCGCCCATCGACCATTGCCGTCCATAATGATGGCGATATGCCGGGGCAATTTTTTTTCATCGATGTGCTTCATTCAGGTTTCCCATGCCCTTATAAGTCTTCTATTTTGGATCGTTTACGTATCATAGCATACGTGCATTTTCAAGGTATTGTTACAGTGGAAACTTGTATCGATAAGAACTGCTTCGCTTCAGTATACAGATAAAAAAATGAAAAGGGAACCTGTCGGGTTCCCTTTTAATATTCTCAGTGTT
>CAZCGI010000046.1:0-6751 GCA_964498145.1 uncultured Syntrophaceae bacterium | reverse complement strand
CTTCTTTGACAGCAAGGATTTCGTCTGTTTTTTTTATATATTCATCTGTTATTTCTTGGACATCATCCTGGTATCCGTGGAAGTTATCCTCCGATATTTCACCATCTTTCTTCAAATCCTTGAGCTGATTATTCGCATCCCGCCGCGAATTCCGAATATTTATTTTGCATTCTTCGCCCATCTTCTTGACAACCTTGACCAGTTCTTTTCGCCGCTCCTCGGTAAGGGGAGGAATGGTAATCCGAATGACTTTGCCGTCGTTGGATGGTACCAGGCTCAGTTCTGATTTTTGAATGGCCTTTTCGATGTTCCCGAGGACTGAAGCATCCCACGGAGCGATCACCAGCAACTGGCTTTCAGGAACGGAAATGTTGGCAACCTGATTGAGCGGTGTCGGTGTACCGTAGTACTCGACTTTAATTCCGTCCAGGAGTGCCGGCGATGCTCTCCCTGTCCTTACTTTATTTAAGGATTTTTCAAGGAACTGTATATGTTTTGTCACACTATCCTTCAATTCCTCAAAAACCAGATCCTTCATTTTTCTACTCCTACAATTGTTCCGATAGGTTGCCCACAGATAACTTTTTTAATGTTTCCTCTTTTTTCCAGATTAAAGACAATAACCGGCAGCTCGTTATCCCGACACATGGAAATAGCCGTGGCATCCATTACTCGCAAATTCTTCGCAAGCACCTCGGTATACGTTATTTGATCATACTTTCGAGCATCGTCATGAACCACCGGATCCTTATCGTAAACACCGTCAACCTTGGTTGCTTTCATCATAACATCGGCATGTATCTGAAGAGCCCGCAGTGACGCCGCCGTATCGGTCGTAAAGAAGGGGTTACCCGTACCGGCAGCAAAAATGACAACCCGCCCCTTTTCGAGGTGCCTCAATGCCCTTCCCACGATAAATGGTTCTGCCACCTCTCTCATCTCTATCGACGTTTGAACCCTCGTCGGAACACCGAGTTCCGATAGAAACCCTCGCAGGGCGAGACTGTTGATAACGGTCCCCAGCATGCCCATATAATCGGCGGTTCCTCGGTCGATGCCCTGACTGCTCACCGTACCGCCGCGAAAAATGTTTCCGCCGCCAATAACGATGGCCACCTGCGTCCCAAGATCAACAACGTCCTTAATCTCCTGACAGATAACTTTGACGACATCGATATCAATACCGAAGGAACTTTGCCCTAAGAGGGCTTCGCCACTCAACTTAAGCAGAACACGCTTGTAAATCGGTTTGTCCATGTCTTTCTCGAAACGCTGTCCCTGGCACTTACTTATATCAGGAAAGAATCTGCCTGATTCTTATACACCTAACTGAAATCTTACAAATCGTCTCACGACGATATTTTCACCGGTCTTTGATATCATGTTGTTGACCAGCGTTTCTACCGTAATATCCATATCTTTTACGAATTTCTGGTTCAGCAGGCATACTTCTTCGTAATATTTTTTCAGTTTTCCTTCGATAATCCGATCCCATATTTTTTCCGGTTTGCCTTCTGCCTGTGCCTGTTCCCGGTAAATTCCCTTTTCATTTTCCATAACTTCTTGCGGGATATCATCGGGTTTCAAATAGGTCGGATTTGCAGCGGCGATGTGCATGGCGATGTCCCGTGCCATAGTCTGAAAGTCGTCGGTCCTGGCAACAAAATCCGTCTCACAATTGACTTCGACAAGTACTCCGATCCTTCCCTGCATGTGAATATATGATGCAATCGTTCCTTCTTTTGCTGCTTTCGAGGATCGTTTTGTTGCAGCTGAAAGTCCCTTTTTTCTCAAATACTCTACGGATTTATCAAAATCACCACCGGTTGCCTGCAGCGCTTCCTTGCAGTCCATCATCCCGGCGTTCGTTTTATCCCGTAATTGTTTCACTAACGATGCTGAAATTCCCAACGTTATTCCTCCTCTTCATTTTTCGTTTCATCTTCGGATTCATCCGCGGCATCATTGGCGTCATCTTTGGTCTCAACACTTTCGGGAACGTCCGCTTCCACGTCTTCAAATGCCGGTTCTTCCATTTCACCCTTATCTGTTTGAGCCTGAATCAACTCTTCAAATCTTTGTTTGCCATCCGTTACGGCATCGGCAATTTTTGACGAGAACAACTTGATGGCCCGTATAGCGTCGTCATTTCCGGGAATCACAAAATTGATATCATCAGGGTCACAATTTGTATCGACAATTGCCACGATCGGTATGCTCAATTTATTTGCTTCTTTGACGGCAATGAGTTCCTTCTTCGGATCGACGACGAAGATTGCTCCGGGAAGTTCCACCATGTGTCGAATACCGCCAAGTACTTTTTCCAGTTTGTCCCGTTCCTTTTGCAGTCCAAGGATTTCCTTTTTGGGAAATGCATTAATACTCTCATCTTCAAACATGGAGTCAAGATGATTTAATTTGTCGATGCTTTTTTTGATGGTATCAAAATTCGTCAGCATACCACCGAGCCATCGTTGATTGACATAAGGCATACTGCATCGCTCCGCTTCAGTCTTGATGGACTCCTGTGCCTGTTTTTTTGTTCCCACAAACAGGACTTCTTTTCCCGATGAAACGAGATCAACCACAAAATTGTAGGCCACATCAAACATTCCAACCGTCTGCTGGAGGTCAACGATGTAGATGCCATTTCGTGCACCGAAAATATAGGTCTTCATTTTGGGATTCCACTTGTTGGTCTGATGTCCAAAATGAACACCAGCCTCAAGCAACATTTTCATGGTAATACGCGCCATAAAAAACTCCTTTTCTCTGTTTTATTCCTCCATTCTCTTCCTCTTGCTGCGGGACCTCCCATCTCTCCTGTCTCGGATAATAAAGGAAGCAACACCGCCTCAATCAGAGAATGTGCGTTTTAAATCCGGCAGCACTGACCGGATGACGTTAAACTGTCGGCAAATACCATATAAACACGAATTTATCAAGGAAAATGAGATAGAAAGTAGTCAGAAGTCTGGAGACAGAAGTCAGAATTAAATAGGCGGAAGTTTGATTATTTCTGACTCCTGGCTACTGACTCCTGTCTTCTCTCACGGCATCAAGCCGTGAGTTTCATGTATGATAATGAGCATTAATGGTAACATATTCATGGGTCAGATCGGATGCAAATAACTGAAATGATTGTCTGCCCATTCCAAGCTTCACCAGTACCTGAATACTGTCGTTTTTCATGATCCGGGCAAGTTTCTCTCTTCCTTCCCGTACACCGGTTCCGTCGTGAAACAATGGAATATCATCCAGGAACAGACGCACCGAATCGGGTGAAACGGGAATTCCCGCTGATCCGACAGCGGCAATGATTCTTCCCCAGTTGGGATCTCCTCCGTAAAACGCTGTTTTGACTAAATTGGAATTCGCAATACAATATGCAATTTTTTGCGCTTCTTTCCTCGATCGTGCTTCATCAACGATTATATGAATTACCTTTGTTGCACCCTCACCATCTCTCACAATTTCCTTGGCAAGATCTATCATAACCTGGTCCAGGGTATCCCGAAAAACGGACGCTCCCGGCGAACGCCCTTTCAGTGAAGCGTTACCGGCAACACCGTTGGCCAACATAATGACGGTATCATTGGTACTCATGCATCCGTCAACCGTTATGGCCTGAAAGCTCTTATCCACCGATTGTCTGAACATCCTGCTCAGATACGATTGATCGATTGATGCATCCGTCATGATAAATGATAGCATTGTGGCCATATTCGGCTCAATCATGCCGGCTCCTTTAGCAATACCGCAGATAGAAATTTCCCTGCCACCGATAAGGCATCTTCTACATGCTATTTTCGGAAACTTATCAGTTGTCATGATGCTCTCTTCCGCAAGAGGAATACCATCGGCAGTAAGACCGTTAATGAGGGCTCTGGTCCCCCCTATAATTTTCTCTACCGGAAGCTTTTCTCCAATAATACCCGTCGATGCCACCAGGACAAGTTCTTCATTTATGGCCAATCCATTCGCAACCGCCCTCGACATGGCAACGGCGTCGTCATATCCTTGCTTTCCTGTCGAGGCATTGGCATTTCCGCTGTTGATCACAATTGCCTGCGCCAATCCCTGCTGTATACGCTCCATATCGAGAATTACCGGGGCCGCTTTAAAACGGTTGGTCGTAAATACGCCAACTGCCCGTGCAGGGACCACCGAATTAATCAGCGCCAGATCTTTCTTCCCGTCACCTTTGATCCCCACTGATATACCGTTGGCAAGAAAACCTGGTACTCTCGCGTTTACATCGCTCATTGTTGCCTCATTCTACATATACGATAATGATTATTTTTATTACTCCGGGTTTTGTGTCTCGTGTATCGTGTATCGAAACACGAACATCGAGCGACGACACTCGTTATTTTCCACAACATTTCTTAAACTTTTTGCCGCTTCCACAGGGGCATGGATCATTTCTCCCTACTTTTTTCCCTTCTCTTTTAACGGTTTCAGCGGTGGCACCGGCATCACCACGACTCATGACATACTCTTCTTCCCGGGCCTGTTGAATCTCATCCAGGTCTTCTTTTACTTGTACCTGTACCCAGCATAGCTTCTGAATAATATCTTCCTTGATACGGTATATCATATCCATGAACATATCGTATCCTTCCCGCTGATATTCCCGCAACGGGTCTTTTTGGCCATATCCTCTGAGCCCGATACCTTCCTTGAGGTGGTCCATGGCCAACAGGTGATCTTTCCAGTGGGAGTCGATTGACTGGAGCATAACGATCTTCATGATGTGATCCATCAGCTCGCCACCAAATTTATTTTCTTTCTCTTCCATCAAGGTCTTTACCTGTGACAGAATGGTCTCACGAACCGAATCAACATCGATACCATCATTCTTCACAGCTTCTGCAAAGCCTGTTTTGAGGCTGAACTCCTTGAATGCCATATCATCAAGCCCTTTGAGGTTCCATTCCTCCGGGTGCAGCTTTTCCTCGACGTATTCGGCAACGATCTCATCAACCACTTCTTCCAGCATCTCATCCATGGTATTTTTGAGGTCAAATCCACTGAGCACATCTTTACGTTGTTTATAAATCACCTCCCGCTGCTTGTTCATAACATCGTCATACTCGAGGAGATGTTTACGTATTTCGAAGTTTTGCCCCTCAACCTTCCGTTGCGCATTCTCTATTGCTCTGCTGATCAGACCGTGCTCTATGGGCTGCCCTTCTTCCATGCCGATCCTGTCCATGACGGACGATATACGCTCGGCACCAAATATCCTCAACAGATCGTCTTCCAACGAAAGATAAAACCGCGACGATCCCTGATCACCCTGACG
Source organism: uncultured Syntrophaceae bacterium (assembly GCA_964498145.1). GTDB lineage: Bacteria > Desulfobacterota > Syntrophia > Syntrophales > UBA6807 > DSDU01. The sequence goes on along the minus strand of CAZCGI010000046.1, from coordinate 1,443 downwards.
TCCCGAACGCCCGCGAAGCTGGTTGTCGATGCGGCGACTCTCATGTCGCTCTGTCCCGAGAATATGGAGCCCTCCCAGTTCGGCAACCCCTTCACCCAATTTGATGTCCGTTCCTCTTCCGGCCATATTGGTGGAAATCGTCACGGCACCGGCATGGCCTGCCTGAGCAATAATCTCGGCCTCTTTTTCGTGGTGTTTTGCATTGAGAACGTTGTGTTTAACCCCCGATCGTTTGAGGTATGTACTGAGAAGTTCCGAATGTTCGATCGATATCGTTCCGACCAGCACAGGCCTGTTTTGGCTGTGCAGCTCTTTGATTTCGTCGATGATAGCGGCATATTTTTCTTGAGTCGTTTTATAAATAACATCGGCATTGTCGACCCGTATCATCGGCATATTCGTCGGAATTACTACAACATCCAGATTATAGATTTTTTTGAACTCTGCAGCTTCGGTATCCGCCGTGCCGGTCATACCAGCCAGCTTGTCGTACATTCTGAAGTAATTCTGGAACGTGATCGAGGCCAGCGTTTGATTTTCCCGTTCTATCTTGACCCGTTCCTTCGCCTCCAGGGCCTGGTGAAGGCCGTCGCTGTATCGTCTCCCCGGCATGATTCTCCCGGTAAATTCATCGACAATGATAACCTGCCCCTCCTTCACGACATAATCGACATCCTTTTTGAAGAGCGTATAGGCCTTAAGAGCCTGATTGACATGGTGAAGGATTTCCATATTTTTCGGTTCGTACAGGTTGTCCACCTTGAGGAGCTTTTCCGCTGTTGCCACACCATGTTCCGTCAGAACAACGGTTCGGCTCTTTTCATCAATGGTAAAATCCTCTTCTTTTTTCAGGCGTGGAATGATCTGATTAATCCTATAATATTTGTCGGTGGATTCCTCGGAAGGACCGGATATGATGAGCGGCGTCCGCGCCTCATCAATAAGAATACTGTCAACTTCGTCAACGATGGCATAATTGAATTCTCGTTGAACGTAATCTTCAATGCGGAACTTCATGTTGTCCCGAAGATAATCAAATCCGAACTCATTATTTGTTCCATAGGTAATATCACAATCGTAGGCTTCTTTTCGCTGGACATCGTCAAGCCCATGAAGAATAACTCCCACCGACAGTCCCAGAAACTCATAGATCGGTCCCATCCACGCCGCATCCCGTCGGGCCAGATAATCATTCACTGTGACGATATGTGAACCTTTTCCCGACAGGGCGTTCAGATAAACGGGCATTGTCGCCGCCAGAGTTTTTCCTTCACCCGTTTTCATCTCGGCGATCTTTCCTTCATGGAGTACGATACCGCCGATGATCTGAACATCAAACGGTCTCATACCGACGGTTCGTCGTGCCGTCTCCCTGACGACGGCAAAGGCCTCCGGAAGAATATCATCCAGTGTCGCTCCATCGGCAAGGCACTTTCTGAAGTA
>CAZCGI010000045.1:9009-10426 GCA_964498145.1 uncultured Syntrophaceae bacterium | reverse complement strand
GCGTTACGTGTTATGCGGCTTGTCAGAGATAGACCGCCCATCTCGATCGTAATGAGCACCTTACCGGAATGGTTTTCCTGTGACAGCGAGGCAACGGTGCCCTTGATGATATTTCGTGCCGATAGACTGTCCTTACCATCCGGGTGCGTCACCGATACCATGACATCCGAAGGGTTCAAAAGGGCTTTCGCCGCAGGATCATCAGGTGGTGTGGCTGCAAACATGGCTTGTCCATTGGGAAGTGATTTTTTCCAGAGACCGTCAGATTCGGGATTCCATGGTCCTTCGATGACATTATCCGATGCGTATCCCGTAATTCTCCCTTCATAAACGCGATACACTTGATCGGCTACTGTATTCAGCCATACAAGATCATGACTTGCCACGATAAGCGTCGTATTGAATTCTTTTCTCATCGTGTTAATTGCTTCCTTGATAAGAACGGCGCTTCTCTGATCGACACTTGCAGTGGGTTCATCGAGGATGAGGATGCGGGGATTGAGAATCAGTCTTGACGCCAGCGCTACCCGCTGTGCCTCGCCGCCTGAGAGTTGGTGCCACCGTCGTTGCGCAAATTCTTCAGGAGGAAGACCAACCAGGTCGAGCGTCCGGTGAACTTTTTCCGTCAGGCCCTTTTTTTTGTTCCGTACCTTCAAGCCATAGGCGACATTTTCATAAACGGTTCTCTTCAGAAGATAGGGTTCCTGAAGCAGCATGGTGACACTTCGTTTCAGCTCATCGCTTGTGTTATCCACTTTCATGCCGTCGAGATATACCGTCCCTTCATCGGGATCTTCCAGAAGTGCCAGAATTTTCAATAGAGTTGTCTTGCCACCGCCGTTGGGTCCGACAATGCCAACTGAAGCGCCCCGGGCTATCAAAAATTCCGGTATTTGCAGCAAGAAGCGACCATTTTCATATCGATATTTAAGGTTGTTGATCCTGTACAGAGGTGTTTCGTTCATGTTGATCTCTTTTTCAGGATTGTCAGCATGGCATTGACGGTAAATGCCAGTGCCAAGAGAACAATCCCCAGGGCAATGCCCATGGAAAACTCACCTTTACCCGTCTCAAGGGCAATGGCCGTTGTGATGGTACGGGTATGCCATTTGATGTTGCCGCCGATCATCATCGATACTCCTACCTCGGAAATGGCACGACCGTATGCCGTAACGGCGGCTATCATGACAGCGTATCGTGCTTCCAGAATACTTGCAATGGCAATCTGCTTTCCCCGTGCACCGAGCGCCATCAGGGTTGACTTCAATCGTTTATCGAGGGATTCAACGGCGGTAGCTGTCAACGATATGACAATAGGCAGAACAAGAAGTGTCTGTGCGACAGCGATCCCGGGGATGGTAAACAGTAGTTCCATTTCCCCGAGGGGACCCCTGTGAGATACAAAGGCATAGACAAA
>CAZCGI010000045.1:0-8909 GCA_964498145.1 uncultured Syntrophaceae bacterium | reverse complement strand
ACATCATCTGCTGACGGTCCACACCATAGCCGTCTGCGACATATTTCATTTCAGCAGCCGGTGCATGAACCAGCAGGACATCAACATCGCAGTTTTTCCCGAGTTCAAGGGCTTTGCCCGTTCCCACGGAGACCCATCGGAGATCAATCCCAGTATCGGACTTGAAAACCGGAGCAAGATAATCAAGTAGCCCCGTATTATCGGTACTCGTTGTCGTTGCCATTTTTAAGACCTGTTCGGCGGCAACGGCATATGATCCAAATGCGATAACACATAACACCGTGAGAAACAACACTAAATACTTCCTGATCGTTTTATTCATACCCTTCTCCTTTCTTCTTTCCGGGGAGCACTAACCGATAGCAAAGAGAACCCCCTGTTAAAAACACACCATTATTCTTGTTGATGTACCTAAAATATAAAAATATTACCATTACTAACGAATTGTCATTATATAATTTTTGCACTTACTGTCAATGATATTAATAAAATAACTATAAGTTGCGTATCGAGATGATATAATGAATTCACTGATTTATTAAATGATTACGATTTGTTTCAACAGACGTGCCGATCAGGGTGTTGCACATGAACCAATGTTCCGTTGTCGTCATCGGATCGATAACCATTGATACCATCATCGAAGGACCGAGCACATACCGTCAGTGTGGTGGTACGGTTACGTACGGTGGCATCACTTTTAAACGATGTGGCATTCAACCGTGTGTCATCACTAATGTAGCCCATGGCGGTCGATCGGTTCTTGATGTGTTCGCTGCTGAAGGCATACCGGTGAAGGCTGGATCTTCGTTTGCCACCACTCGTTTTATCAATTATCAGCACGAGGACCGTCGTCGGCAGGAGATGACGGAACATGCAGATCCTATTACTGCGTATCAAATCGAAGATCTCATTCCTTCGTTTGAGCATCTTCATATCGGTGCGCTCCATCCCGAGGATATTGATGCGGATGCCCTTCGGTTGATCGGACGGTCTCAGAAGACCATCAGTGTCGATATCCAGGGATTTGTCAGATATAACGACAAAGGACACATTCTTCGACGAGCATCGGATCTCCTTCCCCTGATTCTTTCATGTGCCCGGTATGTCAAAGCGGACGCGGAAGAGATTGAAGCTGTTATGAAGGCTTATGATACGGATGTCCGAGAGTTGGTTCGCCGGTTTGACATTGAGGAACTGGTGGTAACGAACGGAAGCCGGGGCGGCGTCATTATACGTCTAAATGGTGACAGCGTGCCGTATAATGCCGTGACGGTTGAGTCGATCATCAGCACCGTCGGTGCCGGTGATGTTTTTTTCGCCGCTTACCTCGCCGGTCGTCTTTACCGGGGCGAGAGTATCGTTGTTTCATGTGAAACGGCCAGCCGGACGGCGGCACGCCAGGTGGCGGGACAGTTCATAACACACGACACATTATGTCCGGAAGGTTTGCAATGTTTCAACGGAACATGATACAGATACGATGACATGATGCGGGAGGGTGACCATGAAGATTTGCAGCGTTGAAGAAATGAGGGCGATGGATCGGAATGCCGTTGAACAGTATGGCATTATTGAGGAATTGCTCATGGAAAATGCCGCCTTGGCGACATGTTCCGTCATTTTGCGGGAGTTCGGTGTTGCGGGGAAGCGGTTTTCCGTGTTCTGCGGTATGGGAAATAACGGTGGTGACGGGTTTGCCATTGCCCGAAAGCTGCATTCGAATGGCGGCATCGTGACAGTCTATCTTCTGGGTAATCCGGTCAAACTCTCCGGGGCGGGAAAGCTGAATTATGATATTATTTCAAAAATGCCTTTTATTATTGAGTCGATTGAGTCCGCCGAATCAATCCGTATGAATATGCTTCACACCGATGCCGTTGTCGACGCTATCTTCGGAACGGGCCTGGCACGCAATGTGGAAGGACTGTATCGGGAGGTAATCGATGCTATCAATGCCTCAGGAAAAACGGTCTTCAGTGTGGACATCCCGTCAGGGATCAATGGAGACACGGGAAATATCATGGGCACGGCCGTCACGGCGGATATGACCGTAACCTACGGTCTTCCCAAACGGGGCACGATTCTCTATCCCGGATATGAACGGTGCGGTACCCTCTATGTGTCCCATATTACATTTCCTCCGAAACTGTATGAGTTGGATGATGTAAAAGTTGCTTTTAATGATCCGTTGCCGCTGCCGCCGAAAGACAGACAGGGCCACAAAGGAGATTTCGGCAAGGTCCTTTTTATTGCCGGTTCCGCCAATTACTTCGGCGCACCCTATTTTTCAGCCATGTCGTTTCTCAAGGCGGGAGGTGGATATTCCCGTCTTGCAGCCCCCGCGTTCATCACCCCCTTCATTGCTGTTGAGGGAAGTGAAATAGTTTTTGTCCCGCAAAAGGAGACGGAGACCGGCAGCATTGCTTTTTCTAACAAGAAAGAAATTCTAAATCTGATAGAGCGAATGGACCTGGTTGTCATCGGTCCCGGCCTGTCGCTTCATGATGAAACGCAGCAGCTCGTGCGAGAATTGACTCGGGAAATAGAAAAACCTCTTTTAATCGACGGCGACGGTATCACGGCTGTCTGTGCAGATCTTGATGTTGTGAAAAGCAGATCGGCGGCTACGATCCTGACACCGCATCCGGGAGAGATGGCACGGCTGATACAACAACCGGTGGACGTAATAGAAACCGACCCAATAACGATACTGCAGAACACGGCGATGGCTTTGAACGCTATCATCGTGCTGAAGGGTGCCCATTCTCTTGTGGGCTATCCCGATGGCAGTGTATTTGTCAATATGAGCGGGAATCCTGGAATGGCGACGGCAGGATCGGGCGATGTGCTGACGGGAACAATTGCGGCCATGTTCGGGCTCGGCCAGGCAGTGGAAGATGCCGTCAGAACCGGGGTTTTTGTTCACGGACTGTCGGGCGATGTTGCCGCTGAAGCAATCGGTGAGGATGGCATAACAGCCGGCGATATCCTTGCATATCTCCCTCGGGCCGTAAAAATTGTCCGGGAAGGGGGGGATGCACTGCAGCGATTTATGCGAATTCCTTCTATTCTATAGAAGCCGTTATCAATTATTTATAACTTTCGCCGTACAATGTAATCGGAAATCGCAATGAGTGCGGTACGGGGAAAGGAATCATCAAACTGTTCAAGAGATGATTTTGCCTCGTCGATAAACCCTTTTGCCTTGGTCAGGGCATAATTGATGCCATCATATTTTTCAATCAGCGAGGTAATGTCCTTTATCTGGTCTCCATTAATATCCTTGCAATCCAGTGTTTCCTTGATGAGAGTTTTTTCATCGGCTGAGCACTGGTGAAGCGCCCGGATGAGTGGGAGGGTAATTTTTCCTTCCTTCAGATCCATACCGATTGCTTTCCCGAATTCTTCTTCAGTGGCAACATAGTCGAGCGTGTCGTCGGTTACCTGAAAGGCGACCCCCAGTTTCAGCCCGAATGTCCGTAACGCATCAACCCGCGTTTCCGATACATTTGCAAGCAGTCCTCCCAGGGCGCACGATGCTGAAATAAGGATGGCTGTTTTTTGCTCAATGATCCTGAGATATTCGTCTTCAGTGATATTGATGTCCCCGCACTTTATTAATTGTGCCGTTTCTCCTTCCACCATGGTGATTGCCGCGTTGGTGAGCAGTTTTTGTATGGCTGGCTCGCCGTCTTCCACCATTAGTTTGAATGCCTGAGAATAAAGGAAATCACCAACAAGGATGCTTGCCGGATTTCCCCAAATGTTATTTGCGGCAGTTCGTCCCCGTCTCGTTTCGGCACGGTCGATAACATCATCGTGGAGGAGCGAAGCAGTGTGAAGAAATTCCATAACTGCTGCTAAACTGTATCGTCTTTCGCCAGTGAAACCGCACAGATCGGAGGTAATCATCAGGAGCAGGGGTCTGAGGCGTTTCCCTCCGCTATTGATAATATAATCGGTTACTTCCGGAATCAATTCTATGTACGATCGGTAATATTTATCCAGATTTTCTTCAACGTGCTGGAGATCATCCCGGTAGCGGTTTAAAATGTCTTTGATTTCCATTATCGAGAACCTTTTTATGCTTCGCTCAGCGTACCCGTTTGTATAGTAATCAACATAAAATGTCAAAGATTTTCATGTCTTTTTATTTCCTCATTTTATGAAAAATATATCGAAGAAGCAAAAAATCCGGTTTTCACTTCCTGTCTTGGTGCCGAAAACTTATTAAACCAAGCCTTACTCTGATCCATGAGCATTATTAAGGATGGGTTTGATGCAGTCTGCCGAATTATTGCGGGGAGAATTTACCAGGTGAGATACTGGGTATGCTTTCATTTTTTCGGACGGATATGGTTGGAGCAGTGGGAGCACTGCCTTCGTGTCTCTGACTGAAGGGTCAAGCCAGCGTGCCTGCTCATTATATGGTATGATGACCGGCATTCGATCATGAATCGGCGTTATAAGTTCATTCGCTTCGGTCGTGACGATAGTACACGTGCTGAGTTCATTTCCATCAGGTGACTGCCAGGTCTCATAGAGTCCCGCAAAACCGAAAGGTGCGTCTGTTCGCAACCCGATATAGAACGGAGTTTTTCCTTGTGTGTCTTTTCTCCATTCATAGAACCCTGTCGCTACAATGAGGCACCGTCTCCGTTTAAAGGCGTTTCTGAAACTCGGTTTTTCATTTACCGTCTCTCCACGGGCATTAATCAGCCGATTGCCAATCGAGGGATCTTTTGACCAGGAAGGAACGAGTCCCCAGGTAAAGGAGACAAGCCGATTTTTCTCGGCATGCATGACCGCTGCGACCTCGGAACCCGGGGCGATATTGTAGCTCGGCTTCGGTTCACAGGCTATGTCTGAGATGTCGAAGGCTTCCGTTATATCGGAGAGATCGCATGTCATAACGAAACGGCCGCACATATGACCTCCATCGTGACGATTTTATAGAATATTTAACTATCATATCGATGAGGTAAGTGCGAACATAATTCGTTTCGTTGTATAAATGGGTCTGTCTCGCGATCCTGGCATATGAAATTCCCATGTTTGAATGCCTGTCTTTGGATTAGTGATCGCACAGACCGGAGCAATAGACTTTTTCTCGGTGTCGCTATGCCGCATTCTTTGGCGTTTGACATTTGACGTCCTTAATTTTATAAGTAATTCATACTCGTCAGGAATAAGTTGCGCCTCAGAACATAGCACACACGATTTCCAAAGCCTGTTGAAAGGAGTAGGGGATGGATTACAGGAACATGACGGCACCATGCGGACTCGATTGCTTCAATTGTCCGCTCTATTTCGCTTCGAAAGACGAAAAACTCAGACAAAAAATTTCCGAAAATCTTAAAATTCCCGTTGAAATTGCTCAGTGTAAGGGATGTCGCAATGAAAACGGAACGATGGCATTTATGAAAATGACCGAACCGTGCAGCGTGTATCGATGCATTCAGGCCAAAGGTATTGATCTGTGCTGTGAATGTGACGATTTTCCCTGCGATGCACTTCATCCGTATGCCGATAAAGCGTCGGCGGTTCCCCATAACACCAAGGTCTTTAACCTGTGTCTGATCAAAAAAATGGGGCTGGAAACGTGGGCGAAGGAGAAAGCTCAGGCGGTGAAGAACACGTATTATAAGGGTGCGTTTAAACTCTAGGAAAACTGAACCTGAAGGCTCTTGAAAAAATCCCTCGGCCCCGACGCATCGGTATAACCTTCATCCTATGTCAGTGCGACGAAAATGTAAGAATAGGCCCGCGGCAAGGGGCTTAAAGACAGGAGGTAGGGTTGAATAGGCCAAGACATGGGTAATGGACATAACCGATGGCTCTTTTTCCTGAAACCTGGCTCCTGGAACCTGATTCCTTTTGAAGGATTTTACTTTGCATCTGCGAATTGTAGACTAGTCGCATAGCGGCTAGTTTTAATGGTTTTGAAATAATTTATCGCCTCTGAGAAGGATACTTCTGAAAATGAAATGGATAGACAAAAGAATCGGATTAGCCCTCGGCGGTGGCGGGGCACGGGGACTTGCCCACATCGGGGTCCTCAACGTACTTGAAGAAGCTAACATTCCCATTGATATGGTTGTCGGGACAAGTGCCGGCGCACTTGTCGGCGGTGCCTATGCTGCGGGGGTTTCGCTCAATGAACTGGTCGAACGGGTTGACAGCTATCTTCATAGTCCCGCGTTTCAATCCTCAGCTATTAAAGCCATCGAGAATGCTCACTCGAACGAAAATTCGGGGTGGACACAAAAACTTCAATCTTTCTTTGTGAACCGGTTTTTTCTGGCGCAGGCCATGTTTAAACCGGGCATTCTGTCGGCTAAAGATTTTCAGTCCATGATCGATCATTTCGTTCCTGATGTCGGAATTGAAGAGACAAAGATTCCCTTTCGTGCCGTGGCGACTGATCTTGTGAGCGGACGAAGGATAACCTTTTCATCAGGATCTCTGAGGCATGCTGTGATGGCAAGCTGCGCCGTCCCCGGAGCAATTGAACCGCTGAAGGAGGGAGATATGTGTCTCTCCGATGGAGGGATCATCTGTCTCGTTCCGAGCAGCGTTGCCAGGCAGGAAGGATCCGATGTCGTTTTAGCCGTGGCAGTCGATCAGGATATCTGCACCGCCGAAGAATTCCATACATCCCGTCAGGTCTGTGATCGGGCGACCGAAATAATGGCTCATCAACTGGAAAATTATGAACTTGCAGATGCCGATATTGTGATCCGTCCCGATGTGGGCAATCTGCATTGGAGTGATTTTTCACATTATATAGATCTTATAAGGGCAGGGGAGCTGGCAGCCAGAGAAAAACTCGAGGATATCAAAAATGCCATGCCCGTTTTCAAAAAATGGTTCACACTCAAGCAGCTTATGCGGCTGCAGAACGACCATGGATGAACATCAAGCCATGGTCATTGCCGGATATGATGTCCGGGAAGATGGCCCGGATCTTTGATGCAATTTTAATAACTTAAGTGGGGATAAGCAGCATGTCATCAATAAAAAGTATATCAATTGTCGGCGCAGGAGCCATGGGGGCCTTTTATGTGAGCAAATTCTCCGACATGGATACTTCCTCTGTGTCAGTTATTGCCGGGGATAAACGATATGACCGCTTGAAAACGGAAGGAATCATCGTTAACGGAAAACACTATATGGTGCCGGTTGTACATCCGGAAGATAAAACGACGCCGGCGGATCTTATCATCGTTGCCGTGAAGAATCACCATCTCCATGATGCCATCCGGGATATGAAGTCACGAGTGGGGAGTTCAACGATTATCATATCGGTCATGAACGGCATCGACAGTGAAGAACAGATCGGTGCCGTCTACGGAATGGATAAGCTGCTCTATGCTGTGGCGGTAGGTATCGATGCTCTGCGAGACGGCAATTCCATGATCTACACGAATCAGGGAAAACTCTTCTTCGGTGAGGCGGATAATCGAATACTGTCCGATCGGGTCAAGAACGTACAGAAGCTTTTCGATCGGGCGGGGATCATTTACGAAACCCCCGAAGATATGATCAGAATCCTCTGGTGGAAGTTCATGATCAATGTTGGTATCAATCAGACATCGGCGGTGCTTCGTGCTCCTTACGGTATATTTCAAACGTCACGGGAAGCAAAAGAACTCATGAATTCGGCGATGCGAGAGGTTACCGCTGTTGCCGCGGCGGCGAAGATCAATATAACGGACGAAGATATTACCAATTGGTATGGTTTTCTCTCTCAACTATCCCCTGCGGGGAAAACCTCTATGCTGCAGGATGTGGAAGCGAAACGGAAAACCGAAGTCGAAATGTTTGCCGGAAAAATGATCGAACTTGGCCACAGCTTCGGAATTCCCACACCGGTGAATGAAATGCTCTACCGGATTATCAAAGTCATCGAGCAATATTCATGATGTCTAACTATATGTGATGTATCGAACAATCAGCCGTCATGATGCCAGTGTACCAGTATTGTGATAACGATTCGACAGCTTGTTATCTCTTCCAAGAGAAACGAGATGGAATTTAATGCTGAAAATATCACCATTCCATGCTAATAAAACAAATCGTTCAACGGTAAACATCACAAACGGATTACATTCTGTCCGATGAAACAATACAGCTACGATTTCAGCAAGGGGGGCGCGCAATTCATATGATGGGTAATGTCGGTTTTGATAATGAGAAGTACATACAGGAACAGACTGAGGAAATTCTTGAACGAGTTGAACGGTTTGATAATAAGTTATACTTGGAATTCGGCGGGAAACTCCTTTTTGATTTTCATGCTGCCCGTGTTCTGCCCGGTTATGATCCCAATGTTAAAATGAGACTGCTCCAGAGGCTGAAAGATAAGGCGGACATCCTTCTCTGCATTTATGCCGGTGATATAGAACGTAAGAAAATCCGCGCCGATTTTGGCATCACCTACGATTCCGATGCCATGAAGCTGATCGATGATATTCGCGAGTGGGGAATTAATGTGCTAGGCGTGGTGATAACGAGATTTGAAAATCAGCCTGCGGCAATAGTATTCAAGAACAAGCTGGAACGACGGAATATTAAAGTTTTCACCCATCGTTACACAAAAGGATATCCCACGGATGTGGATCTCATTGTGAGCGACGAAGGATATGGAGCGAATGACTATATTGAAACAGACAAACCGCTCGTTATTGTTAGCGGTCCCGGTCCGGGAAGCGGCAAACTGGCTACCTGCCTGTCACAACTGTACCATGATTACCGGAGAGGGATTAAGGCTGGATATGCAAAATTTGAAACCTTTCCCATCTGGAGCATTCCACTGAAGCATCCCGTCAACGTAGCCTATGAAGCGGCTACGGCGGATATCAAGGATTTTAATCTCATCGATCCGTTCCATTTAGAGGCGTACG
>CAZCGI010000044.1:3720-10434 GCA_964498145.1 uncultured Syntrophaceae bacterium | reverse complement strand
GGAATCGATCATGTTAATAAGTTCATCTGTTCCCTCCTGTGTTGTGACAAATTTGAAATAATCGGAAAAGGACAAAAAGTTGCCACTCCGCAATCGCTTACTCAGGCGAGCCTTAACCAACTCTTTTTTACCGTCGTGCAGATTAATTCCGCACATTTCATAGACGAAGCGGCTGATTTTTTGAAAATCCACATCTCTTAATTCACAATTATTCATTACGTATTGCCATACTCCTTGCTGTTATTTAACTTCTCGCATGAAACAACAACTCGCATACCACCGACTCGCCTGACACACCCGGCGGGTGCAGATTATCGCTCTAAAAGTCCTGAAAATGACCTTCATCGAGCGGAATAACATCTTCGGGTTTCACCATTCTGCCCGATTGTGCAGAACCGTCTGCTCTTGCGGGCACCGAAACTCTGGTCTCCGACACAGCTCCAATCTCCTTCTTCGATGATCGAATCCTTTTAAACCCACGTGAAAGGTCCATGGTTCCATTTGTCCCACCGACCAGATCCGACAGCTCCTTGACAATAGACCGCAGCCCTTCCGCCTGCGCATTCATTTCTTCGGAAGCGGCAGCGCTTTCCTCTGCATTAGCTGCATTCTGCTGCGTTACCCGTTCCATTTCATTAATCGCTTTATTAATCTGTTCAATTCCCTGTGCCTGTTCCTGCGAAGCAGCAGCAATCTCACTGACAAGTTCGTTCGTCTTGCCGGACACTTCGGCGTTCTTTTTGAACGCATCATTCGTTTCGTCACACAACCGTGCTCCTTCTTTTACCGATTTAACGGTATTACCGATGAGATCATTTGTATTTTTCGCGGCTTCAGCAGATCTTTGAGCAAGATTTCTGACCTCTTCAGCAACAACCGCAAATCCGGCACCGGCTTCTCCCGCCCTGGCCGCTTCAACCGCGGCGTTCAGCGCCAAAAGATTGGTCTGAAATGCTATCTCGTCGATTGTTTTGATAATTTTTTGCGTCTCACCGGAATTTTTATCGATATCTTTAATGGCAATCGTCATGTTATCGAGTTTTGTACTCACTTCATTGACAATTTCCCTGGCTTCCCGGACGAGGCTGTCGGCCTGCTGAGCATTATCGGCATTCTGCCTTGTCATTGATGCAAGTTCTTCCAATGAAGATGACGTTTCCTCAATTGACGATGCCTGTTCACCAGCACCTTCGGCTAACTGCTGACTTGATGACGATACCTGGGTCGACGCCGAACCGATCTGATCGGAACTTTCGATAAGCGCCGAGACCGCCCTGTTGATTGCCGCGGAAATACTGCGGGCGAAGAAGTAATAGATAACAATAGCAGCTGCGACAAAGATAATTCCGATGGATAGTATAATATTTCGCATACTCTGTGCCGGAGTCAGAAGTTCTGACTCTGTGACGCTCAAACCGACACTCCAGCCGGACAGTGTAACCGGTGCATAACCACACACTTTTTTCTGATCGTCAAAGACGTAATTACCTACACCGCTCTGTCCCGATGTCATTCTGGTCGAGACATCCTCCATACCTGCAAGTTTTGCGATACTTGTTTTCAAAACCAATTCTTTGTCGGGGTGAACAATAAAATAACCGTCTTTATTGACAACAAAAGCATAGCCGGTCTTTCCGATCTTTTCATTCTTGATCAAATTGTCCAGAAATCCGATATCTATCGTGTTCGATACCACCCCGACAATTTTCCCTTCGCTTGAATAAATCGGCGCGGCAACCGGCATAAACAGTTTCTTCGTCACTTTATTGACACCGGCATATTTGATATTCTTACGACCGGCTGCTGCATCTTTAAAATACTGTCGGTCTGCAATGGATACGCCGGTATATACATCCGGTTTGGACGCCGCAAAAATCTTGCCATCCAAACCCACTGCAATAACGACCTGGCTATTTTCTCCGAGGCCCTTCGTTTTGCTGAACGTAATGAATTTCTGGTTAAGAGCATCTATCGTCTCTTTTGAATTCTCAAAGCCGTTTTCAGCAATAGAGGTTGCGGCATCGACAGTATCTTTACTCACCGTCAGATCTGTAACGAGTTTCATTTCACCTTCGAACACCTTATCAATCATCTGCGCGAGTGACTTAGACCGTGCCGTCATCTGTTCATATTCAATTGAAGTAATCTCCTTCACCGACTTACTCACAGCGACAAAACCGACAATCGCCAGTGGTAGGACAACTATTAATGTCCCGATCGTAATGAGTTTGGTCCCTAGTTTCATCTTCCTCATAAAAACACACTCCCTCTTTTCATTCTCCCATTGCGTTAAGCAAAGAAACATCGCTCGAAGTGAGCACCTTATCGATATCAAGCAAAATTTTGACCTGTCCTTTGACCTTGGCCATACCCAGAATATATTCTGTGTAAAGCTTGACGCCGAATGAGGGTGTCTCTTCGATCTCTTCTTCTTTAATGTTCAGTACCTCTGAAACGGAATCAACAACAATGCCCGTCACCATGTTATTGATATCAACAACGATAATGCAGGTCCGTTCGTTATACTCCTTGGTATTCATACCGAACTTGAGTCTCAGATCAATAACAGGAATCACTTTTCCCCTGAGATTAATGACTCCCTTGACAAACTCCGGGGTCTGCGGTACCGACGTTATATTCATAATGCCGATAATTTCTTTAACCTTGAGAATCTCAACACCGTATTCTTCATCGGCCAGCTCAAAAGTAAGATATTTCCCCTCCATACTTTTAATAGCGCCGATCTTCTCGGTAGTTTGAACCATCTCAGTCTGCATAGTTACCTCCTTACCTTCCATACATGGACTCGGCAGTGATGAGCCCGATACATTCATCAGATATGCCGGGAATAGGGATTACTTTGTTACAGTACATCATCATCCACGATCATCCTGTTTGCTGTACCAATCAACATCCTTGTTTCACTTTTATCAGATACATTCGTGTCGTCTCCTTGTTGCAAAAACAGGCGACGGCCAAGTGGAGAATCATTCTGCGTTTCTGAAACTAACGGGCGTTTTTTGTAAAACAAGGATTTTCCATTCGAATTTCTGTTGTTCCCTCCCACCATTGCCTTCAGTTCTCTGACTACATCTTTCAATCCTTCGGCCTGGGCATTCATTTCCTCAGAGGCGCTGGCAGATTCTTCTGCGTTGGCAGCAGTTTGCTGGGTTACTTTTTCCATCTGCTGTACACCCACATTCAGTTGTTCAATCCCGGCAGACTGTTCATTACTGGCAGCATTAATTTCATGAAGGAATGCAGTAACTTTCTTTCCGTCTTCCCCCATTTTATAGAATTCATCCATGGTCAGCTTGACCAATTCGGAACCTTCATTAATGTGTTCCAGAGTTGAACCGATTAAGTCAGCCGTATCTTTTGCTGCTTCAGCCGATCTGAGAGCAAGATTTCTGACCTCTTCTGCAACGACGGCAAAACCGGCACCGGCCTCTCCGGCACGAGCAGCTTCGACTGCAGCATTAAGGGCCAGCAAGTTAATTTGAAACGCTATTTCATCGATTGTCTTAACGATTTTTGCCGTTTGTTCACCATCGTTCGAAATGAGTTTCATCGATTCATTAGTCGCTTTGAGCGATCTGTTGCTTCTGGCCATACTTTCCGCTGTTGCTTTACCTACCACAACAGATTCCTGGGCATGGTCTGCATTCTGTTTTGACATGGACGCAACTTCCTCCATGGATGCAGCCATCTCTTCTAATGATGACGCCTGCTCACTTGAACCCTCAGCAAGCTGCTGTGATGCAGAAGAAATCTGATTGGATGCCGAAGCAACCTGTTCAGCCGTTTCACTTAAATGCTCAATTGCCCGATGCAGTGCATTTGCGATAGACCGGGAAATGAAAAACGACATTAAAACACCGGACACAACTCCGAGAATGAGCAGTCCGGTCATAACAGTAACCATAAAATCCGACGCCCTGATCATCTCCTTTTCGGCATTTTGCTGTATCGTCGTGGCAACTGAAATTATCTTATTGCCGCTATCGTCCATACCCTGGCTGATTTGTTTATTTTTTTGCCATAAAGAAAAGAGTGTTCCGAAGGATGCATTATAAGATGCAAGCTGCGATTCAACAGCCTTATAGGCATCCAGCAGTTCTTTGTCTTTCATAACGTTAATAGCAGTTAATAACTCACCCCTGATCTTGTCACAGTTTTTGAACTGTGCCTGAAACGTTTTGTTAAACGAATCATCGTTGTTGCTCATAAAAACGGCATCACCCAATCGCAGATTCATAAACTCCATAGCAAGGAGTGTTGCAAGATTGGCTACTTCCGTATAAATCGGATTAAACTCCTCGCCTGTCACGAAGGCCATGCTCTGCTTTACCTCGACGAACCCCCTTATCTTTTTCTGAAGTTCGGACAGAATAGTATTCGATTGTTTTGTCATCCGATCTTTTTCCATATCAATCATCTGATTGTTATTGACCATATCATTGAAGTAATCACTGTATTGCTTCAGGAAAGCACTGCTCTTGGCCAATTCGGAAGAAAATTTCGTATCTCCCTTACCGTTTGTGTTCTGTGCCAACAGGGTTTGAGCGTCAGCGATATTTTTTTTCACAACTTCAATTAATGCATTGTTATTACTAACGGTGTACTGTTTTTCCTGGTCTCTTGCGTTTAAAACATATCTAAAAATCTGTGCTGCCTTGCTCGATGAATCCATCTTACTGGAAACGATATTTGCAATGACAACACCAACAACTACGACACATACAACGAGAAGAAGACCAAGGACATAACCGCCTCCTATCTTTTTGCCGAGTGTCATATTCTTAAAGTAGTTCATTTCCTTACTCCTCCCCCCCCTTTTGACTGAGCAGCCTCAGTGAGAGTCGGAGGCCCGCCGACCGACGGGCTCCCCGTTGATAGCGCATTGTTATTCATACATACCGGCGCTTACGAACACATTCTCGCCGCCCATAAGACAGCCCTTTGCGTAGACAACCTTGTTTTTAAATTTCATTTTGTCGTCCGGGGCAGGCCAGCGATACTTAACCCATGTGGAACCGTTATAGTACGTCTTCCCATTTTTTGTCGCCGTACTGCTCTTAACACCCTCCATAAGTTTGGCCATGAATTTAAACCCGGTGTCATCCTTGATCCCCATAATTGATTTCCCGACAAGATGAGGCTGCCAGCCATGAGCAATAATCGTACAGGTCATATCGCCCACATAGACATAATTATTGTCTCCGAACCTGATTGACGGAATTTTGTCCAGCCCTGCCTTACCATCTTTCTCCAGCATTGCTGCCGTCTTGTTAACCACCGCAACAATCTCATCCTTATCGGCCTGTGTAATTGCAACGGCAAATGACGTAAAACACGCAATCAAAACGATCGACAACACGACACTGATACTTTTCTTCATTTTTCTCTCCCTCCTCCATGGGTTTTTGGTGTCCCTAATGTAATGTTCTGTAAATCAGTGAATATAGTGTATTGAAATCAAAAGGTTTAACCAGATAATCAACGATTCCCAGGCTTCTGATCCTCCCCTCAATCTCTCCCCTGGGATATCCGGACATAAAGACAATCTTTACATCATCGTATATCGATCGTATCTTCTTCGCTAAATCAACTCCGTCCAGTCCTGACATCCGTACGTCCAATAAAAGCATGTCCGGTTTTCCCTCGCCACCAATCTGCAATGCGGCCGCCAAACTGTCCGAAAACGTTAGAAGATTGCAGAAATCCTTCAGGTCCGACTTTTCGAAAAACGCCTCGATTTTTCCATTCATGTTCTCAGATAAATACTGAGCGGATTCCATAAGCTCTGCATCTCCCGAACTTTCGCACATATCCTGAATATCTGTCAGAGACAGGCCGAATTCATTTAACAGTCTTCTCACCTCTGAAATGGGAATTTTCATATGCTTCCCGATTTCATAGGCTTTAATCTTTCCGTCTTTTGCCCATCGGTAGATCGTGACCCTGTTAACCTTAAACAATCGTGCTACTTCGGACGTTGAATAGAAAAGTTTGGACACTCTCATACCTTTCTTGCTTCAGTGATTGTTATGATTGTACTCGTTGCAACGTTTTCACTATTTGTAACGTACGCCACTTGAATCGGATAAAATACCGGATGACTTTAGTTTTTTTTGTTAATTTTGATTTTTTCTTCCGATGAAATTATGAAGGGTGACCTCTGACAAATATTTGACGGCACAAATGTCAAACGGTCTCCAGATCGTCATACAGTATAAATATGGTATGCATAAGCCGTCGATAATGTACCACGCTGTATCTGTTCAAAATGTACGAACACAGGGCTCACAAAATCGAATTATCGTGACTTTTTCATTTTATATCGTGTGTTGACCCGGATATTACCGGCACCGTTTCGCTATGTTTTTTTATGGCCAGAAAGAAAAAGATATAATAAAATACACGAATTATTTGACTAATGTGAATATTCCCGTCGAAAGTAACGCCTCGTATCTGATAACCTCTTTTTTCCATTTCGAGCAACGCCCCTTAATCATACCGATGCACATGATGGTTCCGTAACGATTTCAATCACCGACATTTGCTAAAATCATACATGCTTGAGGAAATGATCATGTCCGATCATATGTTTCCAAAGAATAAAGAACGTAATCTTGATGAGTTGCGGGCGTCCATCATAAAAAAAGCCGAACGAAGACCTCGTGATTCCATCAGTGGAGAAACGATCTCATA
>CAZCGI010000044.1:0-3710 GCA_964498145.1 uncultured Syntrophaceae bacterium | reverse complement strand
ACCTTTTGAAATTCTTTTTTCGAAGATTTCCACTCAATTCATAAATGTCCCTCCCAATCAGATTGACGAAGCAGTCAACTATGCACTAACGAAAATCATTGCTTTTTTTAACGCAGAGCATTCGGTTTTATTTCATATATCTTCTGATAAGAATCTCCTTCAGGTTACTCATGCCTCCTCTGCCGAAGAAGATATCCCGTTCTCTTCAGATCTGAAAATTATGGAACATTATCCCTGGGTTCACGAAACAGTCATGACACATCACAGACACGTGTCGTTTACCTCACCTGACCGCCTGCCGGACACGGCAACAACCGACAGACACAGTTTTAAAAATGCCGGCATTCGATCATTTCTGTTTGTGCCGATCATTATCGAAGGCTCATTCGATTTCTCTCTTGCCGTAAGTACGACACACACGACGAGTGTCTGGGATGAAGAAATTTCACCGATGAGGCTGCGTCTCCTCGGCGAGACTTTCGTTCATGCTCTTAATCGGAAAAGGGTGGAAGAAAGCCGGCACGACCTCCTGAGGTTTGAAAGACTGATTTCAGATCTCTCCACCCGGTTCGTCAGTATTTCTTCAGCTAGAATGGACAGCGAAATAGAAGGTGCGCTCCACCAGATTCGCGATTTCTTTGATGTCGATCGGTGCACCCTTTTTGAAATATCTCAGAATAAAACATCGGCCCGTGTTTCCCACGCCGAAACTGCAAACGGCATCAACTCGGTTCCGGCATCCTTCGAAATAAAGAAGTTTTTCCCCTGGGTCCATAAAAAAGTGATTCTGGAGGGCAATCACATTTGTTTTACATCACGTGACGAATTGCCTCCGGAAGCGGCTATTGACATAGAAACATACCGCACCTGGGGAACCCGTTCGAATCTGATGCTGCCGATAATTATAGATGGATCAGTCGATTACGCTATTTCCATTGCCACCGTTCGCCACGAGCGTTCATGGCCTCATCTATTGATTATGGAACGTCTGCGCCTGCTCGGGGAGATTTTTGCAAATGCTTTCGAGCGAACACGTACGGAAGAACATCTCATAAAATCATATGCGGAAATTACCAAATTGAAAGAACGCATCGAAGCAGAGAGTAACTACTTGCTGCAGGAAATCAAGCTTGCCCACAGCCATGGCGAAATCATCGGTCAAAGCGATGCCATCAAAGACGTTCTCAGACAGGTAGAACAGGTCGCTATGACGGATTCGGTGGTCCTTATAAGCGGAGAAACCGGCACCGGGAAAGAACTTGTTGCCCGTGCCATTCACAATATAAGTCACCGGAAAAAACGATTGATGGTTGTTATCAATTGCGCGTCTCTGCCACCCACCTTAGTGGAAAGTGAACTCTTTGGTCGGGAAAAAGGTGCTTATACCGGCGCATTGACCCGACAGGTGGGTAGATTCGAGGTTGCCGATAACTCAACGATACTCCTCGACGAGATCGGAGAGTTGTCACCTGAACTTCAGGCAAAATTACTGCGAGTGCTCCAGTTCGGTGAATTTGAGCGACTCGGGAGCCCGAAGGTCGTTCAGGTGAACGTCCGTATCATCGCCGCCACGAACCGCGACCTGCTCGAAGAAGTGCGGAAGGGCACATTTCGTGAAGATCTTTACTATCGTCTGAACGTTTTTCCGATTGAAATTCCTCCACTTCGCAACCGTTTGGACGATATTCCCATGCTCGTATGGGCCTTTGTTAACGAGTTTACTGAAAAAATGGGTAAAAGCATCAAAACAATCCCCAAGAAAACCATGGAGGCCCTTCAAGGCTATCACTGGCCCGGCAACGTCCGGGAATTGCGTAACGTTATAGAGCATGCCGTTATTATCAGTTCCAAGGATATACTCAACGTTCGCTTACCCGAAATATCCCCTAAGGCATCCGCCCGTATCTTGTCACTGGAGGAAGCCGAACGCAGACACATTGCAGCTGTTCTGGAAAAGACGGGATGGCGGATCAAGGGTCGTCACGGTGCGGCCGAACTACTCGGTCTGAAACCTTCAACCCTCTACACAAAAATGAACAAGCTGCATATCCCTACCCGTCGAGATAAAGACGGGATTCCGACCTAAAGATGTTATTGCAACCTCGTATACGTCCTTTCCATTGAATACTGATTTATTACTTCCCAATTATAATTCATATTTTCAATTAGTTATTCTTGAGCAGCGAGTAAATGCCTCAACTGGCACCGATCTTGTAATTTAATAATACGATATCCGATGATTGGATCTTTTTTCACTGCTCAATAAACCGTTCGACACATGCCGACGAATTGCATTGCGTACATCGAGAATGCACTCCCACGAACCTGTTTAACAGGTCTTCATTGAAACCGAACATGACAAGGAGGCACCCATCACAAATACCATTATAAATATCACATAAGCCGGTATCGCAGGTTAAGGTGCTGTTGCATCCTTCGAATCTTTACCGGTCACAGTGACAAAAGAACAAACAAGAGCTACTCGTCGTTTATGTACGTACGAAGGTGAACGTTTTTATCGCCGACGCCGACATGATATGAATCACTACCGATACTCTTGCGAACAGAACTAAAAAACGGCAGGAGTTGTCCCAACTTGAAAGCGCGGCGGAACAAATCGTGGTCCATTTTGAGAAAAACATCACTGCGAGGGAGTTGAGCAGATTATGATCATTACGATTTTAAAGATTATAGCAAACCAGGAGAACCGGCAGGAAATTCTGGATATCCTCCGGTCAATGGAAGGTCAGACCAGGGCACAACACGGATGCATGGACTGCGGAATATATGAAGAATACGGTGAAAGCCAATCGATCCTTTACATGGAACAATGGAGTTTAGAGGAAGAGCTTCAGAATCATATCAGGTCAAATCTTTATCGCCGCGTGCTTGCCGCCATGGAACTCGCAATAGAACCCCCGATTTATTGCATACATATGGTGTCCGAAACAAAAGGTCTGGAATTAATAGAATCATTAAGAACATCACGGCCGGTCGTCAATGAATGACTGTCCTGCACGCTGCATGACCGGTTCATGATTCAGCCCAAGAGAACCGGTCAGTTTGGTAACCACGATTTTAATCGCACTGTATTCTCAGATATTCTTTCAGCTATTAACGCCTTCATATCCAGCCGGTATAATCGAATGCCGGGCGACAGCACTCTTTACTAATTCCTTTAAATATCAAGCATAGTTATCTGATAATACTTAACATACAATGCCGCAACGATCACGTAATGTCACACTCTTTCCGTGCTTGGAACGATTTAATATAACATATGTTAACAATTGAAATATTCAGAATATACCGGTCGGGACGGTCGTGATTAAATCACTTGCAACCGAATATATGCACATAATATTCTATAGATATTTCAACCCGGCATGTCACTCAGCCCATCAATACTTCAACTTTAGATGAATCCGCGTTCCTTTGCGATGCGGATCTGCATGTCGATCAAGTCATTCGGCGGGATATACCGATCGGCGGCGTCCTTCTGCGCGAGATTGACGGCATCGAACGCACAGACACCGACACAGACGCCGCATCCGATGCACCGGTCCCGGTCCACCACCGCTGTATCACCCGCGACCCGGATCGCATCCATGGGACACTTCTCCTCACAGACGCCGCAGGCGGTGCAGTCGTCCTTCAGCACTGAAGCGTAGAAGTTCGTATGGACGACCGCTGCGGGCTTATCCATCTTC